>CBFDBV010000414.1:0-4454 GCA_965603135.1 uncultured bacterium | reverse complement strand
CAAGGACTCCGGCGGCAAGATGCTGCCGGCGACGGTGAGCCTGGCCGTGCCCGACGGTGATGCGGACCTCATCGTGACCGTCGAGATGGCAGCGGACGTACAGGTGCGGCGGCTTGAGGGGCTGGCGCCGCTGGCGCTACCGGACGAAAGAGGGGAGATACTCGGCGCGCGCTACTGCAACGGGATCGCAGTGCCCGTGACGGACTTGAGCTGGAAGGGTCAGACCTGGCGGACGTACTCGAACCTGGACATGCCCTGGGTGGGGCTGACCGACGGGGGCAAGGGCTACCTGATGCTCTTCGAGACGCCGGATGACGGGGAGGTGCGCTTCGAGCAGGTCGCGACGGAGGCGGGCGCCTTGCTTGCGCCCGGGGCGTACTGGGAGGGCAGCAAAAGCCTATTCGGCTACCCGCGGGTCATGAGCTATCGCTTCACCTCCGAGGGTGGGCACACAGCGATCTGCAAGCGCTACCGCGAGTGGGCGGAGCAGCAGGGGCTGGTCCTGACCTTGCGGGAGAAGGCCCGCCAGGTGCCGGCGGTGGACCGGCTGATCGGCGCGCCGGACTTCTGGGGAGTGCCCGGCCTGAAGTGGTGCCAGGAGGCGAAGGCAGCGGGCATAGATAGGGCGCTGGTGAACGGCCGCTGGCCGGCGGAGGACATGCAGCAGATGATCGAGATGGGCTACCTGGTCAGCCAGTACGACAACTACGTGGACCTGCTGGAGGGGGAGCGTGGCACCAACGGCACCTACGGGCCGCTGGAGGAGGACGCGCGCGTCGCCGCCGACGGCTCGATGGTCAAAGGCTGGCTGACCTGGGACAAGAAGAAGCAGTTTATGAAGCGCTGCTCGGCGACGGCGACGGAGGCGGCGAAGCGGGAATGCCCGGCGGTGCTGGAGGAGTACCCGTACAATGCGCGCTTCCTGGATGTGACCACCGCCTCGGGCCTGCGCGAGTGCTACCATCCCGACCACCCGCTAACGCGCACCGGAGACCGCGAGGCCAACACCGAGCTGGGGCGCTACGTCAAGAGCCTGGAGCTGGTGCTGGGCGGTGAGCACGGGCGCTGGTACGGCGCGGCCGTCTTCGACTACTGGGAGGGGATGCAGAGCGGCGGCTTTTACTCGTGGCCCGCCGGGCACGTCGGCGTCAACATCCCGGAGACGCGCGAGGACATCGGCGAGCGCTACCTGACCTGGGGCCTCGGCCACGAGCGGCGCGTGCCGCTCTGGGAGCTGGTGTTCGGCGACTGCGTGGTGTCCACCTGGTACTGGGGCGACAGCACCGGGCACCTCCACCAGGCGGCGCCCGAGCTGGCCGCCAAGAAGGATGCCTTCAACATCCTCTACGGGACCGTGCCGCTTTACTGGGTCAACAGACCTTACAGCTTCAACTGGAACACTCTGCGCGACCCGCTGCTGGAGAGCTACCGCAACACCTGCAAGCTGCACGAGGTCATCGGCTATGACGAGATGCTCTCGCACGAGTTCGTCACCGAGGACCGGACGGTGCAGCGCACCCGGTTCTCGGGCGGCACGACCGTGACTGTCAACTTCGGCGCGGAGCCGCAGACCGTCAAGGGCGAGGCGGGGGAGTACGTACTGGGGCAGTTCGGCTTCCTGGCCGAGGGGCCGAAGGTGCTCCAGTACAAGGCCGTCGCAGGCGAGGGGGAGGTGACCTTCATCCGCACGCCGAGCTATCTCTTCTGCGATGCAGCGGGTCGGGAGCACGACTTCGGGCCGGTGGTGACGACGGGCAAGGTGACGCTGCGCGGGCCTGCGGCCGGCGAGCAGACGCTGCGCATCAACTGCGAGGGCGGCCCGGCTGAGATACGGCTGTCGCAAGTTGCGCGTGGCATAGCGGGCGAGCCCGCGCAGTGTCGGCTCTTCCTGCTCGACGAGTTGGGCGAGCGGATCGGCTACGAGCGGATGGCGCTGCGCGAAGGCGCGCTGTCCGTCGAGCCGCGAGCCGAAGGCCTCGAGCTGGCGTGGGGCAAGGCCATCGCCGCGCCCGACCTGGACCTCAGCGAACGCGGCATCGAGCTGGCGACGACCGAGACCGAGCAGGGCGAGCCGCTCGGGGTCAAGGTCCACGTCACCAACCGGGGCGCTGCCGTGGCGCGCGCGGCGACGGTCACGCTCAGCGTCGGCGACCGGCAGGTCGGTCAGCGGGAGGTGACGGTCGCGCCGCTCAAGTCCGCGAGCGTGGACTTCCAGGTGGACACCGCCGCCCTGGACGGCCAGCGCAGACTGACCGCCCGCGCGAGCGTCCCGGGCAGAGAGCTGCTCGCCTCCAACAACCAGGCCAGCGCGGAGGCCCTCATCAAGCCGGACCTGGACAAGTGGAGCAAGCTGCGCTCCGTCACCGTCACCAACGACGACCTGAGCAGGACGGATGCGGTCGTCAGTGCGCAGGTGGACTTCGGCGAGGCGGGCGTTGATGCGGCGTCCGTGAGGGTGCTGGAGGAGACCGGGGGCCAGCCCAACCTGGTCCCGGCGCAGTTTGAGCCGGATGCGGGAGGAAATGCCGGCCAGGTCTGTTGGATTATGCCCAGGGAGACCGCCGCCGGCCAGGGACGCCGCTTCAGTGTGCTCTACGACCCGCGCGAGTTGGCGGGCCGGCACGAGCCGCCGGACGGCGGTGGATGGGACGCCGACACGCAGTCGGTGACTACGCCCGCCTACCAGGCGGTGCTGAGCGAGGGGACGATCGGCGCCGTCTACAACTACCTGGGCGACGCGCCGACCAGGAGCATCTTCACCGGCATTGTCGTGTCCAGCGGTGACACGGGCTGGGTGCACGAGGAGGGCAAGGTGACCGACCTGCGCGTGCTCGCTCAGGGGCCGGTGCGCACGGTCGTCGAGGTGGACAAGGCGCTCAAGAACGACTACGCGTACACCAAGCGGTACGAGTTCTACCCGACGTACTTCATCGTGAGGACGACGTGCGAGCCCAAGATAGGCAGCCTGACCCGTGCGTACTACGGGCTGGCCTGCAAGTACGAGGACGACAAGGGTAACACCGCACAGATTGACGGCAAGGGGGACGCTGAGGGAGTAAGCGGCAAGGACCCGAACCCGAAGTGGTACGTCGCTTACACGGACGGCTGGGCGCACTCGTGCGTCAACCTGTCGGACGCCAGCAATGTGACATACTGGGACGGTGGCGCCTGGGGAGGCATCAGCCTGAACGTCGGCGGGTCGGGCATCGGGGAGGTCGCCTACGTCTTCCACGGCGGGCAGCAGGACGCCTCGTTCGCTGCGCAGGACCACGCGCTGCTGACCAGCGCGCCTGAGGTCGTCGTCGGCGAGTGACGGGTCGGCGGCCAAGAGCGTCTTGTAGGTCGGAGCTCCTGCTCCGACTCCGTTTGCCGTTGGCCTCTCTGACGGGAAAAGCGCGGCGCCTGGTACCTCGGGCGCCGGGGTTATGTGAACCGAGTCGGAGCAGGAGCTCCGACCCACGATACGACGACGGAGTCGGACCAGGCCACGGAAGGAGCGCTAGAAAGTGAAGAACCCCATCAAGATATGTGCCCATCCGTACGCGTACACCAGGATGCGCGAGGACCGCGACCTCTGGCCGCAGCTCGATCAGATCTTCGCTGACTTCAAGGCGGCAGGGCTGGACGGCATCGAGCTGATGCACACGGTCCTCGAGCCGGACGAGGCGGTCGAGCGCATCGGCAACCTCTCGGCGGAGCATGAGCTGCCGGTGATCGGCACCTCGTTCGGGGGGAATATGTGGGACCCGGCGCAGACCGAGGAGGTGCTGGAAAAGGCTGAGCGGGTGATCGAGGCAGTGGCGGCTCTGGGCGGGCATACGCTGGGCACCGGCACCGGCTCCACCGGCGAGAAGAAGACGCCCGAGCAGCTCGACACGCAGGCCGAGGTGCTCCGGCAGATAATGGCGATGGGGGAGAGGCGTGGCGTGACGCTCAACCTGCACAATCACACCTACGAGGTGATGTGGAACGAGCACGAGGTGAACGAGAACATCGCTCGCATACCCACGATCAAGCTCGGGCCGGACCTGAACTGGCTGCGCCGCGGCGGGGTGGAGCCGCTGGGCTTCCTGCGCCGGCACGCTGAGCGCATCGTCTTCCTGCACCTGCGCGATCAGAAGGGCGAGCGCTGGACCGAGGCGCTGGGCGAGGGTGACGAGGACTACGTGGCGCTGGGGAAGGTGCTCGACGAGATTGATTTCGCGGGCGAGGCGACCATCGAGCTGGCCCACGAGCAGGACCAAGAGTTCACCCGGCCCATGGGCGAGCTGTTCAAGGTGAGCTGCGCGCACGTGCGGCAGGCGTTCGGGCTGTGACCGTCTGACACGCCGATGGGCGCAGTCGGACCGTTGAGAGGTGCTGCGAGTGAAACTGAATCGCCGTGAGCGGCTGGAGGCGCTGCTTGAGGGCCGGGAAGTTGACCGGACACCGGCGTGCACGTACGGCGTGGACCG
>CBFDBV010000413.1:0-4459 GCA_965603135.1 uncultured bacterium | reverse complement strand
CCCGAGGACATTGACTTCGTGGTGGTGCGCGAGAACACCGAGGGCCTGTACACGGGCACCGGGGGCATAGTGCGCAAGGGCACCCGGCACGAGATAGCCATGCAGACGGCCGTGTACACGCGGATGGGCACCGAGCGCTGCATCCGCTACGCCTTCGAGCTGGCGCGGACGCGCGAGGAAAAGAAGCTGACGCTCGTGGACAAGGCCAACGTGCTGACATACGGGCACGACCTGTGGACGCGGACGTTCGCCGAAATCGCCGAAGACCACCCGGACATCGAGACCGACCACGCCTACGTGGACGCGTGCTGTATGTGGATGGTCAAGAACCCCGAGTGGTTCGACGTGATCGTGACCTGCAATATGTTCGGGGACATCATCACCGACCTGGGGGCGATGATCCAGGGTGGGATGGGTGTGGCGGCCTCGGGGAACATCAACCCCGAGGGCGTGTCCATGTTCGAGCCGATTCACGGCTCGGCGCCCAGGCACGCCGGGAAGAACGTGGCCTGCCCCATCGCGGCCATCTCGGCGGCGGGGATGATGATGGAGCACCTGGGCGAGGCGGCGGTGGGCAAGGCCATCGAGGAGGCCGTGGTGGAGGCGCTCGGCTCAGGGAAGCTCGGGGACCTGTCAACGAGGAGCGGGGTCAAAACCACCGAGGCCGGGGACCTGGTGGCGTCGCTGGTGAAACAAACCGGGGACGGAGGGCAGGACAAGCGCGGTCGAAGAGGAATCCTGTAGTACCGGCCGACGCGCAAGCTTTAGACGACAGGAGGTGCGCGGTTTGGAGTTGGATGGGCTAGTCGCTCAGCAACCGGCATCCACCCGGGTCCAACGCCAGCCGCACCGCCGTGCACCGCACCAACCGCCATCAGAACTAACCGTGATTCTCTGCAAGCGCACGATCGTGTACAGTCTGGGCTGGGGAGGAACACAACTGTGGAAGCATATCGCTCGCTGATTGACCGCCTGGTGGCGGAAGTCGGGATGTCGCGGGAGTGGGTGGAGGCAGTCTACCTGCCAAGCCTTCGCAGGCTACCCGCCCTGTTGGAACTGGTAGAGGCCGTCCCGGAGGGCGACAGGGAGGAGTTGGAGCGTCTGGTGGCTCGGATCGGCGAGCGTGCTGGGGCCAACGACGATACCAGCGCGCCTGCTCAGGAGCAGCAGGACCGGGGGGAGGCCGAGGCCGCCGTGCGCGCGCAGAACGAGCAGTGGGATGAGGAACTCGCCGCTTTCCTGAGGCTGCGGCCGGAACTCCAGCGCAAGTACCCCGGCAAGTTCGTCGCCTTTGAGGATGGAGAGGTCATCGCGGTCGGCGACACGGGCCAGGCGACGGCTGAGGAGGCATGCAGGCTCACCGGGCAGATCAAGTCCCGTCTCGTCAGACATGTGGATGAGAGCGACGACGCGGTTGATGTCGTGCATGTCCGACTGGACAAGCCGCGATCCGTAGAGATGGAGATAGAGCAGTGAGCGGCATCGCTTATCGGCAGGACCAGGAACCGCCATACCCAGCACTTCGGATCGAGCTATCATACTCGGGGCGCGCGTACGTGTGCGAGGGGAAGGTGGACACCGGCGCATCACGTACCTGCGTGCCTGCGGAGGTACTCGACGAGGTCGGCGCTCGGCGGGCGCGACCGGCGCGGCTGCGCGGCTACGACGGTGCGGCGCGACAGGCGTGGACCTACTATGTGACTATCCAGGTCGTCGAGCCCGGTTGGGTCGAGGGCGTTCCCGCGCGCTTCGAGGACATCCCAGTCTGCGGCATCCTGGGCGAAGAGCCCTGGATGACGCGAGAGGTTCTCATCGGGCGGGACCTACTGCGCAACTGGTTCCTACTTCTCGAAGGCCCCCGCGATACGCTGCACGTGCAGCCCGGACGCGGCTGAGGTCACAATGCTCGTGCAGACGCAGCCGGTCTCCACGGCCCAGCGACGCGATCCCCCGTCGCGTCCGGCATGACCGGCTTCTTGCTCGCGTGGAACACGATGCCATGAACATCACACTCCGCTACGGGCGGCAGGGACTTGAGGTGGAGTTGCCGGACGAGCACGTGAGCCACGTGCTGCGGCAGAATCGGCTGCCGAAGATACACCGGCCGGAGCAGGCCGTCGAGGAGGCGCTCGCTGAGCCGATCGGCAACGAGCCGCTGGCGGAGCTGGCGCAGGGCCGCCGCGATGCCTGCATCGTCGTCTCCGACCTCACGCGACCCGTGCCTAACGCCGTCATCCTGCCGCCCATCATCGAAGCCCTGCGCGGAGCCGGTCTGCAAGCCGACGACATCCTCATCCTCATCGCCACCGGCCTGCACCGGGAGAGCACGCACGATGAGCTGCGTGAGATGCTGGGCGAGGAGATCATCGCCGGCGGCTGCCGCATCGAGCAGCACGTCGCGCGCGACGCCTCAAGCCATGAGCGGCTGGGGGAGACTGAGCGCGGCACGCCCGTGGCGATTGACCGGCGCTACCTTGACGCCGACCTGAAGATCTTGACCGGCCTGGTCGAGCCGCATCTGATGGCCGGGTACTCGGGCGGGCGCAAGGCCGTCTGCCCGGGGCTGTCCGGCGTCGAGACGGTGATGCAGTTCCACGGGCCGGGGCTGCTAGAGCCGGCCGAGGCGTGCGCGGGCAACCTGGTGGACAACCCCGTGCACGAGGAGGCGCTGGCGGTGGCCGACCTGGCCGGAGGCGCCGACTTCATCGTCAACGTGACGCTGGACGAGGACCGCGAAGTCACCGGCATCTTCGGCGGGGATATGCGCGCCGCTCACGCGGCGGCGATGATCCGCGCCGAGCAGCAGGCCAAGGTAACGATCCAGGAGCCCGTGGAGATCGTGGTGACCAGCGGCGGCGGATACCCGCTGGATTTGACGATGTATCAGGGCATCAAGGGCATCGTGGCCGCCGGGCCCATCGTGAGGGAGGGCGGCACCATCATCATCGCCCAGGAGAACGCGGAGGGCATCGGCGGCGAGGAGTTCACCGAGCTTATGCTCAACCTGCGGGACCCGCACGAATACATAGAGCAGGCGCTAGGCGGAGCGCAGTTCTGCATAGACGCCTGGCAGCTTCACGTGCTGGAGAAGGTGCTGCGCCACTGCGAGGTGGTAAACGTCTCCGACGGCCTGCCGGCGGACCTGCAACGGGAGTGCTTCGTTGAGCCCGCGAGCAGCGTCGAGAAGGCAGTCAGGAGCGCGCTGGAGAGGCACGGCCCGGAGGCGCGGATGGCGGTCATCCCCGACGGGCCGTACGTGCTCAGTTGCCTCTCAGCTAATGGCTGTTAGCTGATAGCTACTGGCTGGCGAATGAGAGGAGCGTCAACGATGGCAAAGGCGAAGTGTGTGCTGGCATACTCCGGAGGGCTGGATACCTCCGTGGCAATACGCTGGATCGCTGAGACCTATGACGTGGACGTGATCGCGCTGGCCGTGGACGTGGGCGAGGAGCGTGACTACGAGGGCATCCGCAAGAAAGGCGAGCAGGTCGGGGCGGTGGAGTCGCTGGTGGTGGATGCCAAGGATGAGTTCTTCTCCGAACATATCACGCGGGCGCTGGCGGCGAACCTCACCTACGAGCGGAAGTACGTCGCGTTCACCGCGCTGGCGCGGCCGCTCCTGGCCAAGGAGCAGGTGCGCGTGGCCCTGGAGAAGGGCGCCGAGTACGTCGCCCACGGCTGCACCGGCAAGGGCAACGACCAGGTGCGCTTCGAGGTCACCTACGCCGCGCTCGCGCCGAAGCTGAAGATCATCGCGCCCGCGCGCGAGTGGGGTATGACCCGCGAGGACGAGATTGACTACGCCAACAAGCACGGGATCCCGGTGCCCGTGGGCAAGGAAAGCCCGTACTCCGTGGACACGAATCTGTGGGGGCGCTCCATCGAGTGCGGGGCCATCGAGGACCCCGCGCAGGAGCCTCCGGAGGATGCCTGGGAGTGGACCGTCAGCCCGCTGGAGGCGCCCGACGAGCCGGTCAATGTGACAGTGAGCTTCGAGGCGGGCGTGCCGGTGGCGCTGGATGGCGAGGAGATGGACGGGGTGAGCCTGGTGGGCAAGCTCAACGAGCTGGGCGGCGCGCACGGCGTGGGCCGCGTCAATATGATGGAGAACCGGCTGGTGGGCATCAAGTCGCGGGAGCTTTACGAGGCGCCCGCAGCCACGATCCTCCTGGAGGCGCATCGCGACCTGGAGAGCCTGGTGCTCGACCGCGAGAGTATGCACCTGAAGGCGCACCTGGAGCTGAAGTGGTCGGAGCTGGTCTACTACGGCCTATGGTTCACGCCGCTGCGCGAGGCGCTGGACGCCTTCATGGCCGAGACGCAGAAGACCGTGAGCGGCGAGGTGAGCGTGAAGCTGTACAAGGGCCGGGCGGAGGCGGTGGCGCGGACCTCGCCGCGCTCGTTGTACGACTTCTCGCTGGCGACCTACGGCGAGGAGGATGCGTTCGATCCGCGCGCC
>CBFDBV010000412.1:0-4473 GCA_965603135.1 uncultured bacterium | reverse complement strand
TCAATGAGCGTCATGGTCTCGGCCGGCTCGTCGAGCTTTGACATGGGCGGCGAGTTACCGCAGCCATTCACGCGGCTGTAGTTCACCGCATAGCCGACGCTGACAGTCGGGCGGCTCGGGCACCGCAGCACCTGGCTGTTCTGGATGTAGGGCATCGTGGTCTTCCACCACTGGTAGCAGGTATGACCATCTGAGCATCCATTATCGGCGTAGGGCGGCAGTACCTCGTCGAAGTCCTGGGCGTACATCAGGAAGGCAGTTCCCAACTGCTTCAGGTTCGAGGAACAGGACGCCTGCCTGGCCTTCTCACGGGCCCGGGCGAAGACCGGGAACAGGATCGCGGCCAGGATCGCGATTATCGCGATCACCACCAGCAATTCGATCAGCGTGAATCCGCGCTTCATAGCAATCTCCTCCTGTGCAGGGCTTCAGGTGTTGGCACTGCTCATGTATTCGCCGTGGGCCTCGGGATTCCTCCTGAGCTTGAGTTTTTCTGGCCGTTTTTTTGCCGCGCGCAAGAGGTCTCTTAGAAGCGCGGGTGGCGGCGAAGGCCCGTGAGGCAGGCCGGGCGTTGCTAGTCGGTCGCAGGGCCGAAAAGGACCTCGATCTGATCCACCCACAGCGTCGTGCCGGCCGCCTCACCGGAGAACGCCGCCGTAGCGTCCGCGATCGCCAGGCTCTTGATGGTCTCCGGGTCGAGGCGCTCGTTCTCGTCGGGAGTCTCCTGATCTCGCTCCATCTCGTCCCAGGTGGCCTCGACCGTCACCCAGTCGCCCGCCCCGGGCAACTCGAACAGCTTGTTGTAGCGTGAGCCGTCGCGCTCCTCCACCCCGACTGCGACCTGCGCGGGGTCCATCGCGCAGAGGCTCATACGCACTCCCGAGCTGCCAGCCAGTATGTTCGCCGGAAGCGGGCGCAGGAGCGCGAAGAGCGTGCCGCGGTCCATCTGGTAGTGCGCGCGCAGTGACCTTTGCCCGGCGGCAGCGAAGCGCTCGTCAATGCCGAGCGTCCGCTCGTCACCGCCGCCGAGGGGTATCCACAGGATAGCGTCAGCCTCGAAGTCGTCCAGCAGCAGTGGCCCTTCTCGCGTCTCACCGGGCGGGGGCGCCTCGAGCGTCACCGGTCCCGGATCGCTGCGCAGCTCCACGTTGTCGAGAAGCAGGATGCGCTCTTGGGCGTCGGGCGGCGGCTCCTGGAAGATGGTCTCCCCGAGAAGCCACAGGAACATCCCTGCATCCAGGAAGCTGATCGCGGCCAACTCGTCGCGGTCAAGTTGATCGTCCTCGTCGTCGGAATCGTCGCCGAGGGAGAAGAGGCTGAGGTCCAGCCAGATGGTATGCCAGGCGCCGGCGTTGAGGAAGAACGAGCACACGTAGTCCGACTCGTCCATCTCGCGGGCGATGGCGGCCATCACGGTGGGCCGGGAGACCCTGATGGCGAAGCGCAGCGAGCACAGCCCCGGCGGGCCCCCTTGCAGGAGCACCGCCAGCGAGCTGGCCAGCCCCCGCGGGCCTTCCATCTCCGCTGCGGGACCCGGATAGGTGAGCCTGAGGCTGCTTGCACCATCGAAGACTTCGTCGGGCTCTGCTGTGAGGCCCAGCTCCGCCCAGGCGTCCAAGGTTATCCAACCGCTGCTGTCGCGCTCGAAATCGTAGGCGCGCAGCACCGCATCAGGGGCGGCCTGCTGGGGATACGCGCAGGTTCCGCCCCCGATCAGCACGGACAGCAAGCCGGCAACGCAGGCAAGCCTTGTGCCGGTCGGCTCGATGGTCACTCAGCTCCCTGGTCTATGCGCCCCTCGCTGCGCTGGCGGGCTAGTACCGATCCCACAGGTCATTCGCGTATGCTGGATCGTTGTGATCAGTGATACCGTTACCGACCCAGGTCCCGCCCTCATAGATGGTCTGGGGATAGAACACCCCGAAGGTCATGGACTTTGCGTGGCCGTCAACGAAGTTGACGTTGCACTGGTCATTGTGCCGGAAATCCGGGCGGTTAATATACTCGTACGTTGCCGTATGCGGTGGATTGACGTGAGCAGAGGTCTGCAGACCACTGTTGGTCGTGTCCTCGCGGCCGACGTCGCAGAACATGACCGTCTCGGCCGGGGCTTCGATGTCTCCCAGTGGGCGGTTATCGAGGTAGTAGTAGTTGTAGCCATAGCTGCCAATGTACGCCAGTGGCGGTGTGCCGCTGACTGCATTGCGGGCGGTCGAGGGGCAACTCGTGAGTTGCAGGTTCTGCATGTACGGCCATAGATGGGGCTCCCAGCGCCAGTAGGTGCCGCCGGGATGCACGAAACTGTAGCGGAGCAGCGTCTCATCGTAATCCTGCGCATACATATTCGCGGACAGCGCGATCTGCTTTAGATTCGACAGACAACTGGTCTGCCGGGCCTTCTCGCGGGCGCGGGCGAAGACGGGGAATAGGATCGCCGCCAGGATGGCGATGATCGCTATCACCACCAACAACTCGATCAAGGTAAATCCGCGCTTCATAGCAATTTCCTCCTGTGCAGGGCTTCAGGTACTGGCACTGCTCACGTATTCGCAGCGGGCCTCAAGATTCCTCCCGGGGCTAAGATTTCTTGTCCGTGTTTTTGTGCCGCGGGTGAGAGACCCCTCAGAAGCGCGGGCGGCGGCGGAGGCCGAACCAGTTGCGCTCGCTCTCAGGTCGCTCAGGGAGCGAGGGCGCAAGGTCGGCCGGCGTCGGCGGCGCGTCCGCCGGGTACACAAGGTATGAACCGCCTGGCTCTGTCGGCCAGTCGATGGTCTCGCCCTGCGGAGCTTGCGCTCCGCTTCCCACGGCCACAACCTCGCCCTCCAGGGCGCGCTCGCCCTCGGGGCCGGAGACCGTGACGCCCTCGCCGGGCCACGGATTGCGCAGGCGGCAGACGCCTCCGACCTCGCTCTCGATCCCTGCGAAGACGACCCGCCCCTCGCGCAGGCTGGCCGTGACCAGGAAGGCTCCCTCCGCGCGCAGGTCCTCGAAGTACGCCTCGCTCCAGCGATCGGGGATGGTAGGGAAGAGGCGGATGACGCCGCCCCAGCTCTGCAGAAGCATCTCCACGATCGCCGCCGCCGCACCGAAGCCCGCCTCCAGCGTCATCGGCGTGTTCGTGAACCCGGAGAGCCCGAAGCGCCGGTAGTCGCCATTGACGTGGAAGGTGTTGGGGGTGATGAAGGCGTCGGCGTAGAGCCGGCAAATCACCCAGGCCATGTTGCCCAGGCCCGCGCGCGAGGCGATCAGCGAAGCCGGAGGCAAACCGTGGCCGGCCCACTGTCCCATGCCCGTGCGTATCAGGTGAGCCAGCGAGCGGCTGATGAGCGCGCGCGCCTCCTCGCCCTGGTCGAGGTTGAGCACGCCCAGCGGGTGGATCGCCATCAGGTGAGAGTGATGGCGGTGCGAGTGAATCAGGGGCTGCCCGGCGGTGACGTGCAGGCCGTCGTCGCCCTGCGCATATTCAGCCAGCCGCGCCAGCAGGTCACGCCAGCCCTCGGCCTCGGGCTCGTCGAGACCGAGGGTCTCCACCGCCTCCAGCAGGGCCTCAGCTAGCCAGCGTATCAGGGCCAGGTCGCAGGTCGGGTCGGGACCGTAGCGCTCGGTGGTGCCCTCTCCCCATTCGGGCGAGTACCCCAACGGCAGGTGCAGGCGGCCGTCGTCGCCCGGCTCAAGCAGGCCCACGTATGTCTGCATGAACGCCTTCATCATCGGATAGGCGCGGTCCCGCAGGAAGGCCTCATCACGCGAATACAGGTAGTGCAGCCAGTAGTGATGCGCCAGCCATGCTCCGTTGCCCGGCCAGAACTCGACCCCGTGGTAGCCGTAGATGCGTGCGCCGTTGTAGGCGATGGCGCAGCCGCTCCACGCCCCTTCGAAGCCGAAGAAGCTCTCGCACTGCTCTCGCCAGCGTGGCAGGCACTCAAAGAACGTCTCGTAGAGGCACTCGCCCAGCTCCAGGCGATTCGCGGCGTAGATGGGCCAGTAGCTCTCCTGGACGTTCGAATCCAGGTGGTAGTCGCCCGACCATGGTGGCATCTCGCCGTCAGGGCTCCACAGGCCCTGAAGACTGATGGGCAGGCCACCGGGGCGGCTGGAGCAGCCTAGCTTGTACATCTCCACGTAGAAGAGGCCCTCCAGGCGAGCGTCGGGGATCGTCAAGTGCGAGGCCGGCCAGTACTCGCGCCACCAGGCCGCGTGCTCATCGAGCAGGGCCTCCGGGTCCTCGGCGGCCTCTCGCAGCAGCGCCAGCGCGTCGGCGAGGGGATCATCGGCGTCGCGATGGCTGAGGATGCTGACCAGCAGCAGCTCGCGGTGCGGCGCCAACTCAACTTGGCGCCAGGCGACGACGTACTCGCCGCCGGCGGGAAAGCGCTGCCGGAGCCAGTGAGAGCCATCTGTCTCCTGGCCCCGCTCAGGTGGCTGGTAGCCCCACGCGCGGAGCGTCTCCTTTGCCTCCTCGGAGAGATGGTC
>CBFDBV010000411.1:0-4514 GCA_965603135.1 uncultured bacterium | reverse complement strand
ACCCCTTCCTGCCGCCTGACGCCTATGACGAGCTGCCCGACGGCGACGCGATCAGAAGGGGCGAGAAGCAGTTGACGCCGGAGCAGGTCCTCGAGGTGCTCAGAGTTCTCGGCAGGTACTACGGCTCCGCGGCGGGCTACGGCGCGGCCCTGTGCGGCGGTCGCGGGTGCCTGCGCGCCTGCATGGTGCATCTTGAGGAGACCGGCGCCCTGACCAAGCAGTTCGAGACGCCCTTCCGTAAGCGAAAGCCCTGGAGGCTCTGAGGCCCGATGAAGTTTGCCGTGGGATACCAGCTTCCAGGCGAGGACGAGGAGCCGCTCGTCGAGGTCATCCGCGACTACCGCGAACACATCGCCGAGGTGTACTTCCCCTGGGCGGATATGCCCTCGGGCCGCGCGCCGCTGGCCACCCTCCACGGTTACACCGACTGGACCGCCCAGGCCCAGCTCGAGGACGACCTGCGCGCCTTCCGCGAGATGGGCCTCAAGCTCGACCTGCTCTTCAATGCCAACTGCTACGGCGGCCGCGCCATCAGTCAGTGGCTGGAGAACCAGGTCAGGTCGGTCTTCGACTACCTGGGCGAGGCGGTCGGCGGCGCCGACATCGCCACGACCACCTCCCTGTTCGTGGCGCGCACCCTTCAGGAGTACTTCCCCGATGTTGAGGTCCGCGCCTCGGTCAATATGCGCATCGGGACCGTCAAGGGGATGCAGTACGTCGCCGACCTCTTCGACACCTTTCAGTTCCAGCGCGACTACAACCGCGACCTGGCGCACCTGCGCGAACTCAAGGCCTGGGCAGACGCGCACGACAAGGGCCTCGTCATGCTCGCGAACAGCGGCTGCCTCTATCTGTGCTCGGGGCAGATCTTCCACGACAACATGGTCGCGCACGAGGCCGAGATAGACGAGATCGCCAACGTCACCGACTGGAACGCGCACACCTGCTGGCGCTTCTTCCGCGATCCCGACAACTGGGTGGCGCTGCTCCAGAACACCTGGGTGCGCCCCGAGGACCTCCATCACTACGACGACCTGTTCCCGGTGGTGAAGCTCGCCACGCGGATGCACGCCCGCCCGAGGATGGTCATTGACGCCTACGCCAAGCGCAGGTTCCGCGGCAATCTGCTCGACCTGATGGAGCCGGGCTTCGGGCCGGCCCTTGCCCCGCACATCATTGACAACGAGCGATTCCCCGAGGACTGGTTCGAACGGACCTCGACCTGCGACCGGCGCTGCCACGCCTGCGACTACTGCGCGGGGGTGCTGGCGAAGGTGCTGGTGAGGGTGGACGGAGCGGCGTAGTTGGGGAGGCCGTCGTCAAGGAGGGGCCGGACCACTGTCCGGCCTGCCGTTGTCGTTCTCGTGGAGGTGGTGTTGAGTGCGAAACGAGTTCCTGCTGATAGCGCTGCTGATGCTCGTTGCACCCGTGTGCGCGCACGCCGACGACGAGACCCAGGCCGACCAGATCAAGCTCTCGCTCACGATCACCCTCCGCCATGGCCCACCTGTTGACCAGACGGCCCGGGACTCCGCCGCCGCGGGAGCGCCTGCGGCGACCGTCTTCGATGAGGGCGAACCGATTGACGTTGCCTTCACCATCACCAACGTGGGCGAGACGCCGTTCGAGTACGAGGACCGCAACTATGACCGCAGCGGGCGGATGCAGGAGTACCAGTTGCGGGCCACCGACGCGACCGGACAACCCGCGGACGACCCGCGGGAGTTGTGGGACGCGTGGGGACCCTTTGGCGGCAGGTTTGGCCGCGGCGAGATCGGTCCGGGGCACAGCTTCACGAAGCACATCTGGCTCAATGAGTGGGTCATGCCACTGGCCCCCGGCCGGTACACCGTAATGGGTGCCTACTACCCGGCGCCATGGCCCTTCGTGGAGAAGCAGTCTTGGGTCAAGTCTCCCCCCGTGGACATTGAGGTCCTTCCCCGGACCGAAACCGAGATGGCCGCGTGGGTGGAGGAGTTGGGCGCACACGTGGTCGCGGCGGCCGAGATGGCGCGTGAGGTCCTGCCCCAACTGCCCGATTGGCGGCTTGCCCTCGTCCCGCGGCATGTCCGCCCGCCCGGCGAGCCGATACCACCCCCGGACCCCGAACAACAGGCGTCGGCGCAGGCCGAACGCGCCAGGGTACGCGCGGAGCCCGCTGTGCGCTACCTCGGCTTCACCGGAAGCCCCCTCGCGCTGCCCTACCTGATCGAGACCTCCTACGGTTTGTTCGACCGCGGCTATGACGGGTTCATGTACATGCGGGACAAGCAGGCCTGCGAGGACGCCCTGTTGACGGCTCTCGATGAGCGCGGCGCCACCAGTATGGGGTGGTATCTGCTCTACCGGCTCGGCGTGCCCGAGGAGCGCACGCTGCCGCGAACGCTCGAGTGGCTCGCCGACGCCGACCCCGCCCGCCGCGCCGATGCGGCCAAGGCGCTCGCGAGATACCGCGAGTCTGGAGAGGTCCCCCTCCAGGCGCTGCTTGGGGCGGTTGATGACGAGGACCCGTACGTGAGGCGGGCCGTGGTGTACGCCCTGGATCGCTTCCCGGCGGATGAGGCCACCACAGCGCTGCTGAGCGCCAGCCTCGATCCCGACGAGAACGTGAGGGCGGCGGCTGCGCGCACGCTGCGCCCCAAGCGTGGCCCCACCGTGATCCCCCGCCTGCAGGAGCTGCTCCAGGACGTCGCGCGCGTGGCTCTGCAGGCCGTTGACAACCTGGCGTCCTTCGACACTCCGGCGGCGGCCGCGGCGCTGCGCACTGGACTAAACGCGGCCGATCAGGACGTCCGCGTGGAGGTCGCTCTCATCCTGTTCGGTCGGGGTGATGACAGCGTGAGGGAGATTCTGGCGGACGCTCTGGCGAGCAGCGACGTGCACATGGGGTCCCGGATGACCACGCGACTGGGCATCATCGGGAAGCAGCGCGGCCTTGGGCGCCCGAAATCAAGCGGTCACTGGGCGGTCGACCGCGACGCCTGGCTCCACTGGCTGCGCGAGCCGCCAGCGGAGCCATGAGCACGGCTCGGGGATGCATGAGGGCGTGCATGGTGCACCTTCAGGAGACCGGCAGGACACAGAATCAGTTTCGCCATCCCTTCCGCCGCGGAAAGCCGTGGAAGCTTCCTCCACCCTTGTGAGTTTGGCCTGCAGCAGCGACGGAGATGAGGCACTGTGACGTGGCGTGACAGGCTGCTTTCCGCAACCGTCTCTCTGACTGCTGGCGTCCTCCTGGCGGTGATCCCCGTGTCGGCGCAAGCCCCGGACCCCACCGACTGGTCGGACTGGGAGAAGTACCGCGATCAGGTCGTCCACCCCTGCTGCACCATCAAGCCCGCCGACCTGGAGCGCGCGAGGCGCAACCTCGAGCAGTGCGAGTGGGCGCGTAAGTACGCGGACTCCGTGCGTAGCTCCGCGGATGGCATCCTGGAGCGGCTCAACCCCGAGTACCTGGAGCAGATGATTGAGCCGACCACGCCCGGCGGCGTCGGCCCCTGCCCTGCCTGCCGCGCGCAGGGCCTGCCCTGGCACCCCAACGGGCAGTTCAGTTGGTCGTCCGAGCGCCCCGATGAGATCAAGTGCAGAGTCTGCGGCACGGTCTTCCCCAACGAGGAGTATCCCGAGAGCGTCGTGCTGGAGTGCACCTGGGGCCGCGGGCAGAAGGTCAGCTTCTACGGCGGCGACACCTTCAAGACCTTCGGCTATCGCTACGAGCGGCCCAGCTTCACGGGAATGATCCGGCGGGCGAAGGTCGGTTACATGATCGGCAGGCTGTCCACGCTCGGCATCGCCCACGCGCTCACCGAGGACGCGCGCTACGCGCGCGGCGCGCGCGACATCCTGCTGCGCTTCGCGGAGGTCTTCCCGGAGTATCTCGTGCGCGCGGGATACGGCTACGGCGAGTACTGCGGGATGGACCCCCACGTGGCCGCGAAGCACATCAGCGACCTGCCCGAGGATGAGCTGGTCTACCCGCCCAACAAGCCCGACCGCAAGCTCTACGCGGGCTACTGGGCGGCCAGCAGGCTGGGCACGAACGGGATGGACGGAGGACGGGTGTCGCTCCTGGCGGAGGCCTATGACTTGACCTGCACCGCGGAGGAGGATGGGCAGCCGGTCTACGCCGAGGACGAGCGCATCCGCATCGAGCGGGACGTGCTGCTGGAGGCCAGCTACCTGGCCGCGTGCGACAACAGGATCAACAACAAGTCGGTCGGCAATCGCGCTGGCGCGGCCATCGTCGGCGTCTGCGTGGGGCATCCGGGGCTGGTGCGCTTCGGCCTGGACGGCTTCAAGCGCACCGTGAACGAGTGGTTCCTGCCCGACGGCGGCACCTCGGAGTCGCCCGCCTACGCGATGATGACCATGGGCGGCATCCGCAAGTTCGCGCTCGTTTTCCGGGACTACTCGGACCCGCCCGGTTACGCGGCGCCCGACGGCTCCCGCCTGGATGGGTTCAACGCCGCGCGTGACACGCTCTACGGCGACTGCTGGCAGGGCCTTATCTGGAC
>CBFDBV010000410.1:0-4532 GCA_965603135.1 uncultured bacterium | reverse complement strand
TCAGCTTCCAAGCTTGTCCGCCATAGCCTTGGCGACGGCGGGCCCGACAAGACCCAAACGGCGGATGCTGGAAGCTGGAAGCGAGAAAGGACTGCGACCATTCTCGCGTGAGACACTCGGTTTGCTGTTGTCGTAGTCCGGCCTCTCGCGTCCAGCCTCCAGCCTCTGCCGTTCCCTATTCCCCATTCCCCATTCCCTGCCGTTGACGCAGGCGCTCGATGTGATGGGGCGGGAAGTGACTGTCCGGCTCCAGGGCCCTGAGGCGCTGCCACTCCCGCAGGCTGTCCTCAAGGCGACCGGCATGCTCCAGAGCGTGGGCATAGGTGTGCTGCCACGCTGGCGGCGCGCCCAGCTCGCAAGCGCGAGAGAGGTAGGGCAGCGCATCATCGAAGCGCCCGGTGTTGAAGTAGTGAAAGCCCAGCGAAAAGAAGACCTCCCAGCTCGCCGGGTTGGCCTCGATGCCGCGGCGATGGGCGCCCACCGCCTCGGCGTTCCTGTCCATACTCCAGTACAGCCAGCCAGCGACGCCGAAGAGGTCCACGAAGGTGGGGTCAACGAAGATCGCGGCCTCCTGGCAGCGCTGCACCTGCACGTAATCGCCGGCGTGAAACCACCAGTCGCCTTCGCCCACCAGGTAGTTGGTAGCGAGAAAGATGAACTCATGCGCGGTCAGCGGCTCGTCAGCCTCGAAGGCCTGGTAGGACCTCTGCGGCGGCGCGGCATCCAGCGCCGCGCGAGCCGCCGCGCGCACCAGCTCGTCGGGATCGTGAAGCGCCGAAACCAGAGCCGCTCGCGCGCGCTCCCCTCCCAACCGCCACAGGGAGATCACCGCGTAGTAGCGCACCCACCAGCGCGTGCCGATCAGAGCGGCCCGCGCGGCCGGCAACCCCCGGCTGTCTCCCAACAGGCACAGCGAGAGACCGGAGAAGAGGCGCACGCTCCGATCCCGGTCATAGAGGGTCGGAACGAGGAACGGGACGCCTCTGGGGGAGCCTACCTGCCCCACGAGGAAGGCGCAGCGCGCGCGCATCTGCGCGTCCGCGTCCCTGAGCCCCTGGGCCAACGCGGGAAGCGCGTACTCGTGGCCCCGAAGCACGGGCAGGGGCAGCCACCGGGGCCAGTCGGCACCCCCGGCCAACTCCCATGTAGCTATTCCTGGCTCGGGCGGAGGGCCGGCGGCGGCCGCACGTGCGCCGCAGAGGAGCAGGGCCAGCGCGACGCCGATGATGCTGCGCAGGATACTCATCATAGGGCCTCAACTCCGGGAGCTCTGCGAGCCCTGACTGCGACAGGTCGCGGGCCGGCCTCAGGCGCTCTCCCGCTTCGCGGGAGAGCCGCCTTCGTGCGGCCCCTCCATACGGCAACAACATACGGCAGCTACGACAGCAACGAGAGCGACGATAGGTATGCTCCGCTCACGGCGGAGGCGAACTCCGGGCCGAAGCCCAGTAGCGCTAAGATGAACCAGGCGAGGGCCATCGCGAGCCACAGCGTGCCCAGCGCTCCAAGCACCAGGCCCACAACGGCGACGGGGCCCGCTCCCTCGCGCGTGGCCCGAATGCCCAGCCAGAGCGCGAATGGTCCCAGGAAGCAGAACAAACCGCAGGTGAGCGCGCTCGCCAGACCCAGGCCCAGCGACCAGTAGGCGCTCCTCATAGCCCCCTGCGGCGGGCTTGGCCGGTAGCCCGGCGGCATCTCGGCCCGCCAGCCGCGCTCCTGGACCGGCGCCGGTGCGCCCGGCTGCGGCACTGCCTCCGCCACGCGCTCGCCGGTCTCCACGCGCCGGCCGCAGTTCCAGCACACCTGCTCGCCGGCGTAGAGGGCCTCGCCGCAATGAGGGCAGCGGAACTGGCCGTCCTGGGCCGAGAGCGGCGCAGCGGGCTCAGGTGCGGCAGGTAGAGGTTGTGCCTCCTCCGCGGGGGGCGAGGGCGCCCCCCGCCACGAACGGCTGGCCTCGGCGGGAGGCTCAGCAGGCTCGGGAGGCGCTGGCACCAGCGGAGGCTCGGGCGCAGGCGGCTCGGGCCCGGCGGCTGCGGCCTCTGCCTGGTCGGCCGGCGGAGGCTGTGGCTCCTCGGTGGGCTTGAGCGATCGGCCGCAGTGGGGACAGTTGCCGCCGATGCTGCTGACATACCTCATTCCGCAGTGCGGACAGAAGCGATAGCGCATACTGGGCCTCCAGATGCCAGTTTGGAGGCGGGAGGCGAGGGGCGGGAAGCGGGACAACGACGCTGCCGCCTTTCAGCTCCTGCCTGCATCACGGTGATCGCCGTTGCTGATAGGTTCGCCGTTGCCGCCCGCAGGCCTGCTTCGGCGGACGTTAATTGCACTCACTCACGTTGTCACCCTGAGCCCAGCGAAGGGTCTCGCACGTGAGCAGTCACCGTCAATTGTCCCCTGCAAACCGGCAGATACAGGTCGGTACCGAGAGTGTTACGGGGCGACGTTTGAGCCCGGTCAGCGGCGGGTATCCACTAGATGCGGAGGAAGAGCAGCGGAGGACGTGGCGGAGAGGTGGCAAGGGGTGGCGGGGACCGACTGGGACGGACGGGTTCGGAAGTCAGGGAGTGATGCCTATGGGTGTGATCGAAGCCGAAACGACGCGAGCCCGCCTGGTCTAACCGGCGGAGAGAATTGAGGCGAAAGGCACGACCCGCCTTCGGGGCGCAAAGCCCCACGAGAAGCCGAGATGGCCACCAGGAGGCGGGCTCAGCGTGTACGGCCCTGGCGCTCAGGAGCGATTTCTCGGTCATGCAAGAAGGAGAAGCTCGTCAGGAGGGCGCATTGGATATGGAAGCCGCCACACCTCGGGCAAGGGTGTGCGGGCGCGTGAGCCTGAGTTCCTGAGCCGAGCCGCAGGAGGGTGCTCGGTCCGTTGTGACGCGCAGAGGGTCTTACAGGAGGCAGGCCAATGGTTGCCAGAGACGTGATGGAGGCCGACTTGTGTGTCGCCTCCCCAGACGACCGCCTGGCCGATGTGGCCAGGGTCTTAGACGAGCATCCTCACAGCATGTTGCCGGTGGTTGATGAGAACGGCAGACTAGTGGGCGTGCTGTCCGAGCTGGACCTCTTGGGCTTTGTGCTACCGGCTTCGGTTGAGGACGTTGACAGCCTGAGGTTCCTGCCCGAGTCCTATCGTCTCCGGGCCCTGGGTCAGGAGGAGTCGCGCGATGTGCGTGTCGGCGAGGTAATGCAGACGGAGAATCTGCTGACGGTTTCAGAGGATGAACCCATCGGTCAGGTGGCGCTGATGATGGTGAAAGGTAGGCGCTCCCACATCATGGTGGTCACTGAGGGCGAACTGGTTGGTCAGGTGAACCGGGAGGCTCTGGTGCGGGAACTCGTCCATCCGTCACTTGGGGTTGGCGATAGTCTATGACTGCTGCTGCCTACGTCGCCGTCGCCATATTTGCCCTCGTCTACGCCCTGATTGCGACCGACAAGGTGGACAAGACCAAGGCCGCCTTGGCAGGCGCCACAGCTATGTTGCTGCTGGGCATCGTTGACCAGCACACTGCCTTCCACGGTTCGGAGCAGGTCCACGGCATTGACTGGAATACCATCTTCCTGCTGATAGGTATGATGATAATCGTCAATATCACTCGGCACACGGGTGTGTTTGAGTGGCTGGCGATAAAGTCAGCCAAGCTGGGGCGGGGACAGCCCATCCCCATACTCATCGGACTTGCAGCGATGACAGCAGTGCTGTCGGCGTTGCTGGACAATGTCACTACGGTTCTCCTGATAGCTCCGATGGTCATCGTCATCTACGAGGCACTGGAGTTGGACCCGGTGCCATTTCTGATATTCATCATCATGGCCTCGAACATAGGAGGCACTTCAACGCTGGTGGGCGATCCCCCCAACATTATGATTGCATCCGCCGCCAGATTGACATTTATGGACTTCATCAATGTCAATGCTCTGATAATAGCCATCATCTTCGTGCTCTTCGCACTGACGATATGGTTCGGGTTCGGGCCACGCGTGCACGTGACGGAGGAGCAACGGCAGCGAGTGCTGGAGTTCGATGAATCGCGCACCATCACCGACTACAGGCTTCTCAGGCGTTGTCTGGCGATAATCGGGCTCACGCTGATAGGCTTCGTTATCCACGGGCGTCTGGGGCTGGCGCCAGCTACCATTGCTCTGTCGGGCGCCGCGCTCATACTGCTCCTTCATCCCGAAGGGCCACGACAGGTGTTGCAGGAAGTCGAATGGCCTACAATCTTCTTCTTCATCGGCCTGTTCATAATGGTAGCGGGGGTTGTCAACGTGGGCGTGGTGGCGCTGGTAGGCAGGGCTCTAGTTGGCGTAACGCGTGGGCAGAGTATGGCCCTGGCCATGGCAGTGCTGGGGTTTTCGGCGCTCGCGTCCGGACTGATTGACAATATACCGTTCGTCGCCACGATGACGGCGCTGCTGCACAGCGTAGCCGTCTCAGTACACCCGAGCCCCGAGACTGCGAGCTTCGTGGAGATCGTGCAGCATCCCGCTATGATGCCGGCGTGGTGGGCATTGTCTTTGGGCGCGGG
>CBFDBV010000409.1:0-4538 GCA_965603135.1 uncultured bacterium | reverse complement strand
CACGGGTCGAGGCTGTGCCCGTCCTACCGGGGCGAGTACTACGACAAGGAGATCCGGCGCGTCGCCGAGCAGTGCGCGCGCGCAAAGCCCGACTATCTGTTCTGCGACGTCGAGCTGTGGAGCTGGCGCGGGCCGGTGGATTCCAGGAAATGCACGCGCTGCCAGGAGGACTTCGCAAACAGCGGCCTCGAGACCTGGGAGCAGTGGCAGGTAGAGAAGGGCACCGAGATGTGGACCGACGCCGCGAAGGCCGTGCAGGCGGCGGTGAGGGAGGCAGGCGGGCCGGAGATCGAGCTGGGGGTCTACGACTGGCGGGCCGGGAAGCAGTACCAGTTCACCTGGGACTTCGACCGCCTCTACCCCGAGCACCTGCAAAGCTCGCAGGTCTCCACCTACACGCCGCTGTTCCCGTATCATCTGACGGTCATAGGGGACGAGTGCCGGGAAGACCGGCAAAGCCTGCCGAAGGCGGACGTGCTGCCGTGGATCACTCCTGGGGACGCGGGGACCTTCACGGGAGACAGCCTCCGCTACGCCCTACTGGAGTGCTTTGCGAACGGGGCGCGGGGGATGAACTTCTGGAGCGGGCGCCTCTGGGATGCGGAGCTGCTGGTGGCCTACGCGCGGGTGGTGCGCAACGTCGCTGCGGTTGAGGGTGTCATCATCTCAGGCGAGCTGCTGGAGGGGGCCGAGGTCGAGGCGCCTGCGCGCGTGAGCGGCATCGTGAGCGGCGACGAGATGGTGGTGCTGGTCGCCGACTACCTGCGGCCTGCGCCCACGGAAGTGAGCGTGAAGCTGCCGGTGCAGAAGGCCTGCGTCGCCGTTGACCTCGACACCGGTGAGACGGTGGGGGAGATCGCGCCCGGGCAGGCTCTGACTGTGCCGCTGCCGAGCGAGAGGGCACGGCTGCTGCACGTGCGCCCGGGGTAGGCGACGCTGTCAGTCGGCCCGGATGTCGAAGACGTGCTCGGGTGCCAGCGAGAGTACCGGCGGCAGGGGCTCGGGGAGCGTCAGGTAAGTATCCTCCAGGATGCCCACGTCCGCCTTCGCGATCGCCAGCGACCACATGTCGCCGGCACGGTCGTCGGCGTCTACGGCGATCTCGACCTCGAACGCCTCCTCGGTGCTCTGGCCGGTGGCGACCTGAGTGCCGTCCGGGTCGTAGACGTCCACCCGCACCGTCTCGCGCCCGCTGGCGCCCGCCGGCTGGAGCGAGAACTGCTCGACGCCCTCGGGCACCGCGAAGTAGAGCCGCTCCGCTCCGCCGATGGTATGCAGCTTCGCCCCGGCGTACAGGCCGACCGGCACGTTAGTGCCGGTGACGGACCAGGCGGATGACTGGGCGCTGGCGAGGATGTAGTAGATGCCGTCGGCCTCGGGCGTGAACGAGAGCGCAAAGCCCTCGCCCTGCGTCTCGCGTGGCGAGACGCTCCCCTCCGCCAGCGCCGCGCCCGGGCGGGCGTTGCCGGAGGCAATCATCGTGCGGTCCGCGTCCATGATCTGCCACGATATCTCGGCCTGTACCGGACCGACCTGGTGGTAGGCGAGCCAGACCTTCGCCTCCTGTCCTGCCCGACCGGCGAGGACGAGCACATTCGCCCCCCGCAGTTTGACCAGAGGAAGGTCCAACCGCTCGGACAACGGCTCGGGAAGGATCAGGCGCGCCAGGCGCTCGCGGAACTCCGGCTGCGACAGAGGCTTGTACACGACCGGCTCCGGGCCGACCACGAGCTCGGTCCGGTAGTCCGGGCCCTCCTGGATGCGCCGGTCCATCTCATCGTTGGCCAGCCGCAGCGCCGCCCAGTAGTCCTCGGGTGTCCCGGCCGCCAGGTGGTAGTCGCCCTTCTGCTCCTCGGCCTCGAGCGTGTAGGTGGTGAAGAGCCAGTAGCCGTCGCACTTTGAGGTGGTGTGGTAGATGTTGGCCGCCAGATTCTGCGCCGAGTAACAGCGCAGCAGCATTCCCGCGAGGTAGCGCGCGTTGATGCCTTGGTCGGCGTAGAGCGTGCGCCAGTCATCGGGCACGCGGTCCATGCCCCCTCCCCCGTAGGTGTCCGTCGCCCACAGCAGAATCGGCACGCGCTCGGTCGAGAAGGCCCGCGCCACGGCCAGCAGCGACCAGTTGTGCGGGGTGGGGTAGAAGCCCAGCAGGAAGTCCGGGTACTGCGCGTGCAGCGTCTCGCGCACCTCGGTCGCCAGCTCCTCGACACGCGTCCCCAGGAAGGGCTGGTACTCGTCCCCGTAGCCGTGGTCATCCAGCCACTGCTTGCGATTGGCGTACTCGACCTCGGGGACCTCGATGCCCTTGTGCCGGCAGAACTCGCCCAGGCAGTGGTCGCAGTAGCAGGCCTTGGTGTAGTAGCGCTGGCCGGTGCGGGTGGAGTACAGCTCGAAGTCGATCCACAGCCCGTCCACCTGCATCGCGGGGTCATCTGACACCGCCGCGCGCTCCATCATCCCCGGGATGAGGTGCTCGCGCCAGAAGCGCTGGTCCAGCGGGCAGGCGTAGCGCTCGACCTGCCCGGACTCCAGCACCGCCTGGCGCAGGCCCGCCTTCTCGGCGTCCACATTGAAGTTCAGCGCCAGGAAGCACTTCATGCCTTGCAGCTTGGCCTGGCGGCACCAGGGCAGCGCCTTCTCCACCCCCGCCTTGAGGATCATGGCGTTCATCCCCGCGGCCTTCAGGCGCGCGCAGCGCTCCTCGGCGGGGGCGTTGGCGTAGTGGTAGGCGGCCCGCACCTGCCGCGCGTCAATCCAGGCCAGCGGGTCCTCCTGGGCCAGACAGCTCCCGGCCAGCGCCAGCGTGAGTGCCAGGGCGAACAGCGAGTTGGTCATTGCGCATCATCCTCATCGGCGAAATCGCGCAGATACATCTCGTACAGCTCATCGAGCGTACCCTCAAGGAAGTAGACCTTCCCCGTGGCGGTCTGTTCCTGGCCGGGCTCCAGCAAGTCCCAACCGGGGTTGGAGTGGATGCAGTTGGTGCGCGTCTGGAAGTTGAACGACAGGCTGGCGGCGATGTCCGTGGCGATGGCGTGCAGGTACTTACCATCCACGGAGAGCTTCGCGGCCAGGCGGGATGCCTCCTCAGGCCCGTCTCCCACCCTGATGCCGCACATGCGGTGGTCTGCGAACTCGTGGTTGACCACCTCGCCCATCGTGACCCACTCGCCGCCACGGCGCACGTAGGTGCGCTCGGCCTCGTAGTCAACGAAGTCCGGGGACTCGGGAGCCATGAGGCAGAACAGGGTCATGCGGGGCTTCTCCCAGGCCGTTTCGCCCACGTTCTCGATGGTGAGGGCGAAGTCAATGACATTCCCTTGCACGGTGACGGTGCCGTGGAAGTCGAGCATGGCCTGCTGCTTGGTGGCCTCGTCCGCGTCCCAGTGGAGACGCCACTGCCCCGTGTCCTCATCACGCTCCCACGCCACGTCCGAGGCGATGGCGTAGCCCTCGCCCTCGGGCTTCGGGTAGCTGTGCTCGGGAATGCGCAACATCCAGCGGGTGCGCGGCACCGCCGAGTGAGCAACCATGATCTGGTGCCTGCCCCGGATGGGCTTGACCCGGAAGCCCTGCGGGTGCCCTGCCGCGCCTGCGGCTTGCAGTGGGGCCTTGGCGGCGGCAAGCGCGCGCACCTCGTCCGGGTCCAAGGCGCGCTCGAAGATGGCAAGCTCATCCACGGTGCCGGTGAAGTTGTGCGGCGGCGCGGCGCCGATGAACAGGTGGCCGTAGGGGGCGTTGGTGAACAGGTCGTGGCTGGCGACGGGTTCGCCGTTCACGTACAGAGTGACGCGCTTGTCGCCTACGGTGTCAATGACCGCTGCCAGGTGCGACCAACTGTCGCCGGGCAGGGGCTCATCGCTGCGCAGGACCACGCTCCGGGGGTCCTGCTGTCCGTCGTAGATGGCGAAGCCGGGCCTTCCGTCCGAGAAGATGACGAGATTCCAGCGCCACGAGCTTCGCTCCGGCGCTTCGCGGCAGCCCAACACGAAGCGGCCCTCTTCCGGCGCGCCGGCTGCCTCGTCAGGGAGCACCCAGACGGATATGGTCTGCTGCGGCATGCAGAACCGGAGGCCGAAGTTGGTGCCCGCGTCCACCCACCCTTGATCCGAGGCCAGCTTGCAGCCGGAGCCGAACTTGCCCTGGGCCTGGGAGGCTCCCGGGGCCGCTTCGCCGAGCGGGTGTACGCCCATGGAGTCGGCGAGGAACCCCCGCTCGTCCTCGAATTGCATCAGGATAGCACACTCGGTCACGTTCACCTCAGCAGCCATCGCGGCCCCGCAGCAGGCCGCAAGGACCGCCAGCACACCCAGATCCATCGCATTCACGCTCCGTGGGGGTCATCAATGGCGTAGTGTCTGCGCCTACCTTCGCCACAGGGCCCCCGGGACCTCCGGCGGTAAATCGCTTGACGCATCCTGCCCGGTTGGGTATACTCAAGAAGGTCGCGTAGGCCGGGCCGTCGGGGCGTGGCGCAGTTTGGCTAGCGCGCCTGCTTTGGGAGCAGGAGGTCGCCGGTTCAAATCCGGCCGCCCCGACCA
>CBFDBV010000408.1:0-4541 GCA_965603135.1 uncultured bacterium | reverse complement strand
GCGTTGACCACGAACCTCGGTCGCTCGCCCGACAGCGCCTCGATGATGTTCTCGCACACCTGCGCGTTCACCCGCTCGGCCGTCTCTCGCGTCTGCGACGAGTTATGCGGGGTGATGATGCAGTTCGGCGCGCGCAGGATCGGGGCCTCGGGGCCCGGTGGCTCCTCGGCGAGCGTGTCCAGCGCGGCCCCCGCGATCCAGCCCTCCTCCAGCGCCCGCAGCAGCGCCTCCTGATCCACCAGCGCCCCGCGCGCCGCATTGATGAAGCGAGCCGTCGGCTTCATCGCCCGCAGCTCGGCCTCACCGATAAGCCCGGCGCTCTCCTCCGTCAGGTTGGCGTGAAGCGTCACAAAGTCCGCCTCCGCCAGCAGCTCGCGCAACTCGACCAGCTCCACGCCCAACTCCGCAGCGGCCTGCTCATCGGGCCGCACATCGCACGCCAGCACGCGCATCTCGAAGCCGCCCGCGCGCCGCGCCACCGCCTGCCCGATGGAGCCGAAGCCGATGATGCCCAGGCACTTCCGCCACAGGTCGCTCCCCTCGACGTGGTGCCAGTCACAGCTCGCGGCCACGCTCATCTCCTCGGGAAGCCTGCGCGCCAGCGCCAGCATCAGGCAGAGCGTATGATCGGCCACCGCCTGGGTCACTCCTCCCGGCGTATTGGTCACGACCACGCCGGCATCGGTGGCTGCTTGCAGGTCAATCGCATCCACGCCCACGCCCCAGCGAGCGATCACCCTCAGCTCCGGCAGCGCCTGGAGCACGCGCCGCGTGTACGGCTCATTGCCCGCGATCACGGCCTGGCACTCGGCGAGCAGCTCAATCAGCTCCTCCTCCGTCGGCGTGCCGGCGCAGGGGCCGTCCTCCACCTCGTACCCGGCGGCGATCAGCGCCCGACTGGCCTCCGGCTCGTGCCGGCTGAACGATGACGCCAGCACCAGCACCCTCTCGCTCACTTGCTCACCCCCTCGCACACCGTCGGATGCCCGCGCAGCTCCGCCAGCGCCGCCCCGCTGCCCTGCACGAACAGCGAGACCTCCGAGCTGAAGCACAGGAACCGGCACCCCGCATCGAGGTACTTCATTGCCGACTGCATATCGAAGACGTGCATCCCGGGCGCAACGCCGGCCGCATCCGCTGCCGCGAAGATCTCCTCTATCGCGCTCACCAT
This sequence comes from uncultured bacterium, assembly GCA_965603135.1. GTDB lineage: Bacteria > Armatimonadota > Zipacnadia > Zipacnadales > UBA5352 > CBFDBV01. The sequence continues at coordinate 3,370 of CBFDBV010000408.1, read as the reverse complement.
CTCCGGGCTGTCGAGCTGGCCGGGGATGCCCAGGCTCAGCGACAGGTCGTTAGGCCCGATGAACACCGCATCAACGCCCGCCACCGACACGATCTCCTCCCGCGCCTGAAGGCCCGCTGCGGTCTCGATCTGCACCGCCACCAGCGTCGCCGCGTTGGCGGCCTTCACGAACTCGGCGGCGGGCTCTGCGCGGTAGTCGTCGTGCGCGATGCCGGTGGCCAGCCCGCGCTTGCCCTCGGGCGCGTATTTGACCTGCTCCACGATGGCCCGCGCCTGTTCGCCGCTCTCCACGTGCGGGAAGATCAGCCCATCCGCGCCCAGGTCCAGGTAGCGCGCCGGCCACTGTCCTCTGAACCCGGGAGCGCGGATGTAGGTTTGCAGCCCGATGTCACGCGCGCTCCGCAGCAGCCTGGCGACCGTCTCGATCCCCGATGCATGGTGCTCGGTGTCGAAGATCACGAAGTCGTAGCCTGCTTCCTTGACGATGCGGCAGGCTCCCGCCGAGGTCAGCTCGCCCAACATGGTGCCGACCACGGCCTCACCTCGCGCGAGGGCTTCCTTCACTGGGTTGGCCCGCATCTCTCCGCCTCCCTACGTTAGACGACTGCCTTTGTGTGCCACCTTGCTTCGCCGCGGCGCCCGACTTCCCTCCGTCCACGGCAGCGCCAGCGCCCGCGCTCTATCTCGCGCCCTGCCGTTGCCGCTGTCATAGGTGCCGTTTGCCGTTCCTGTATGTCGTGTCGTTCTCTGCGTTCTTCCCCCTTCGCTGAAGCTACGGGGGACAAGCTGCGTGTCTGCGGTATGCCTTGCCGTTACGGTCTCGGGAATTGGAGGGAGGCCCGAAGCGTTAATGGAAATGACCCCCGCGTCGCACACGGAAAGCCATCTGACGGCGATCATGAGCCATCCACCGAGCCCCTCTGAGACCGACCACCGCCGGGCTCGCCCACGGGCGTTCGCCTTGATCGTGGTGCAGGCCGCGCTCGTGGCTGCGCTGGCCTGCTGGCTGCTGGTATTCAGGCGCGACCTGGGCTGGGGTTACGAGTGGCGCATCCGCGTGAACTCCCCACCGCTTCCGCTGGGCACTCTCCTGGCTCCGGCGCTGGTGATCCTGGGCCTCGGCGGCCTCGCCGCGTATCTGTGGAAGCTGATGCGGCGCGAGCCGGGCGCCCGCGCGCGGCGCATGCTGGCTTGGGCGGTGGCGCTTACCCTGATGCTGGGCGCCTTCGGCCTCCAGGTGACCCTGTGGAGCATCGTCCCCTCAGACGTGCCCTGGCTCGTAGCCGTCCAGTTCAGCAGGGTCTCCACCGGTTACCTCACCGAGGCCTACCGCATCGAGGACCTGTCGGTCTACCTGCGCACCTACGCGCGCGAGATGCCCTCTATGCCCGAGCACATCGCCACCCATCCTCCTGGCGCGGTGCTCTGGTTCTACCTCATCAGGCGCGCGGGCGAGCTGCTTCCCGGCCTCAACCGCGCGGCGCTTACGGCAGCCTGCTCCGCATCCGGTTTGACGCTGACCGACCTGGCCGCCGAGGTCGGCGCATTTCCCACGGCCACCTGGCAGGGCTACGAGGCGCTTGCCACGGCCATCCTGGCCTCCTGGGCGCTGGGCGCGATGGGCTGCCTGATGGTGCCGGTGGTCTTCGTCACGCTGCGCGGTTGGGTCGGGGATGAGCGGGCGCTGGCGGCAGCGGCGCTGATGGCTCTGGTACCCAGTATGTTGCTGCACTTCCCGGTGCTGGACGAGCTGATTGCCCTGCTCGGCGCGCTGATGATGGCGGCGCTGGCGGGATCGCTGCGCGCCCCCCTCGCCCGCGCCAGGGAGGTCCTGGAGCCCGTTTCAGAACCTACCGTAGGGCGGCTTCCAGGCCTGTCCGCCGACTTGTCCCCCGTAGCTCTAGCGGAGGGGGAAGGAGCGAAGGCGCGCCCGCCAATGCCACTAGAGCCCGTTTCAAAACCACCCGTAGGGCGGGCTTCCAGCCCGCCAATGCCGTCCTCGGGGGTTTTGAAACCACTCATAGTCCGCAGAGGACGGCCCGCGCTCGCGCTATTGGCGGGCCTCATCGCGGCGGCCGCGTTATTCGTCTCGCTCGGCGCACTGGCGCTCGTGGCGGTCGGCGCGGTCTTTCTCCTGCTGTCTGCCGTGAGACGCGCCAGCGCAGGTCTCCAACCCGTTTCAGAACCTACCGTGGGGCAGGCTTCCAGCCTGCCAGTGCCGTTCGGAGAGGTTGTGAAACAGCTTCTAGCCCCGCCAGGATGGGCGCTTGCCGCCTTCGTGACCGGCCTCGGGCTGGGCCTGGCGGCATGGTGCGCCCTTGGCGTTGACGTCCCCGAGGTGTTCACTCAGGGCCTGACCGCGCACTCCAGCATCACCGGCCGCGCCTCCTCGCGCACCTACGGTATCTGGGTCTGGCTGAACCTCATCGAGTTCGGGGTTTTTCTGGGGCTACCGCTGATGGTGGTGGTCATCGCCTCCGCGCCGCGCATCTTCACGGACCTGCGGCTGCGAGCGCGCGAGGCTCTGCCGTCCTACCTGGGCGCGGCTGCGCTGGTGGTAATCCTGCTGCTCGACCTCTCGGGCCTGGTGAAGGGGGAGACGGGGCGCTTGTGGCTGTTCTTTGCGCCCTGGCTGGCTGCCGCGGCGGGCCCCAGCCTCATGAGGTCCTCGCTGGGCGTGGTAGGCGCCGGGCGCAGCCCCCGCTACGCCCTCCTCATCGCTACCTGCGCCCTGACGGCCTTCCAGCTCCTCCTGATGGCTGTCGCCATGCAGCCCCTCGTCCGTCCCTACTGATCCCGGCTCCTGGCCGTGCGCCGTTGTCGTGCGCCGTTTGCCGTTCCCTATTCCCCATTCCCCATTCCCAGCCGTTCAAGCCGTTCGTGCCACAGGCGCCCTCGCCTGTGGGCCGTTGCCGTCGCCGTTGTCGTACCTGTCGTCGCTGTCGTTTGCCGTAGTTCGCCGCCGTTTGCTGCCGTTCGCTGCCGTACGGGCAGGAGTTCCCCACATCAGAGGGAAAGAGCCATGTGACTACTCACCTTGTCGCCCTGATCCCGCCTGGGCGGGAGAAGGCTCTCGCACGTGAGAACAGGATGCACAGGATAGCACAGGATAAGATGGGCACTTCCTTTGCTCTCTCTGCCTTCCCTCTGCGCTGTCCCGCCGTACATCCTGCTCATCCTGTCTATCCTGTTCTGACGTAAGCAGTTACAGAGCCATTGACCATCTCCGCGCAGGCAGTCAGCCGCTCCTGCTCCAGGGGACTGTCCCCGTCGTACGCAAGGGGGCCACGCACTTGAACGCTGAGCCTGACTACGTGAACGAGCCGCTGGAGGCCGACTGGTACGACGGCGACATCCCCGACGAGTGCCG
>CBFDBV010000407.1:0-4549 GCA_965603135.1 uncultured bacterium | reverse complement strand
GTCCAAGCTCTCCAGAAGGCCATCGGGCACCCGGGCTGCGTGCACGTGCGGGACGCCGGTCGCGTCCGAGTTGAAGATCACCCACCGGCAGTCGGGGCTGAAATACGGGTGCGGATGTGTGTACTGAGGACTCGAGAACGACGAGTTCGAAGGGCACAACACGCGGTTCCTGCCGGTCTTGATGGAGCCGACCACGATCAGGTTCCCCGGCCTGGCGTCGCTGACGAAGAAGCGGCCGTCGCGCGAGGCGTTCGGGTGACAGTAATAGTGACCGCCCGCGATCACGCGCGCCTGCTTGTCGCCGGGGCGGATGGCCATCAAGTTCCCCCTCTTCAGCGTCTCCCGACTGTCGCCCCCGCTGACGGTGAGCATTATCTCGCCGGTGGTCCCGATCCAGCACTGATGGCCCTGCACCGGCCAGGTGTAGGGCTTGCCCACGGGGAGCGGGCGGTAGTCGCCGCCATCCTTGTTGATGAGATACAGCGTCGCGCCTTCGTCGCCCACCAGCCGCAAGCAGCGGCCCTGCTCATCGAACTCGCAGCCACGGTTGTGCTGGATGAGGTAGTCCTCGCCGCGGCCGGGCTCAGTCTGCGGATGCGCGTTGCAGATGTCGTGGCCCCTATGAACGACCTCCCACGTCCCGTCCGCCAGGTCGCAGCGCACCACGCCGTAGTCGTAGACCGCGAACACCGTTGCGTAGATGTAGGTCCGATTGTCCGGGGCCATCGAGCCCATCGAACGCGGCCGGGGCGTGCCCTCGAAGATCACGGACTTCTGCTTGAGGGTCGCGATCTCCGTGCGCAGCACCTCGAAGCTGTTCTCGCTCACGTCGCGCACGCAGTAGAAGAAGCGCTGGTCGGGCGACATCGCCATCCCTGAGATGCCGACCGCGCCCTCGCACACCGGCGTGAGCCAGAGCCGCTCCATGTCAGCGCGCCAGATCTGTAGCGGATCGTGAGAGGTGGGGCTCCTCGTGAACATCATCCAGCGCGATGAGGGGTCGAAGTACGGGACCTCGCAGTAGATGTTGCTGTGGACGGCCGGGGCGCTGGTGAGCTGGACGATGCTGGCCCCGGAGGCGGGGTCGGTCCCGCGGGATACGGCCTCTCGGACGGTGATGCTGCCGGGCTCTAGCATAGCGGCGCCTCCTGAGCGCGGCGCTTGATGGCTGCGAAGTGACACGACCGAGGCCGCTGGTTCACCCTCCGCACGCCTCCCACCTGCGCCGTGCCGCGAGAAAGCTAGCCCTGAGCTTCCTCGGCGACGGGCTTGGTGGCAAGGTAGACGCCGATGAGGACCCCGACCGCGCCGCCCAGGAACGACCAGCCGATGCTCTCGCCCAACAGCCACCATCCCAGCATGCTGGAGCCGACCGGGGCAAGGTACTGCGTCGGCCCCAGCACGCTGGCGTCCACCAGCTCGAGCGCGCGGTACCATACCAGCATCGCGAGGGCGGTGGGCACAATGCCCATGAATGCCGCTGCTGCCGCTTCCGGCCACTCGAGCGACGGCAACGGCTGACGCGCGACGGCCAGGACCGTCAGCATCAGCGCGCCGAATATGAGCGCCCCTGTTGCCACCACCAGGCCCCCGTGCCGGCGCACGTACGGCTTGCCCAGCACCGTGTACGCCGCCCAGCAGGCCGCACCGCCCACCGCTGCCAGGCAGCCCAGGACATTGTTGGGCGCCGGCAGCGGCTGCGGAGGCGCCTCGCCCATCACGATGGCCGCGCAGCCGGCCAACCCTAAGACAAGGCCCACGAAGCGAACGGCAGGCACGCGCTCGCCGGCCATCAACGCAAGGACGGCGATGAAGATGGCGTTGGAGTTCATAATCAGCGAACTGTTGATCGAGGTCGTGTACCGAGCAGAGACGAAGACCAGCACGCCCATCCCGAATATGCCGATGGCGCCCAGCATCGCCATCCCGCCCAGGTCCGAGGCGGCCTTCATCAGACCGCGCAGGCGGCCCGTGGCGGCCAGGTACGCACAGGCAACCAGCGCGCCGATGCCGAACCGGAGAGCGGCGGTGTATATCGGGTCAATGTCGCGCACATACGTGACGTAGCGCGCGGCAACGAAGGTCGTCCCCCAGCAGGCACTCGCGAGCAGTCCCAGCAAGACGCCGCGTGTGTGATTCGACAACAAACCACCCCTGACGGCAGAGGCTGGAAGCTGGAAGCTGGAAACGACAAGGGACAACGACGAACGGCGGAAGCTGGAAACGACGGCAGGATGGAGTCGGGCCCGCCTTCGCCAAGGCTTACCCCTTCACCAAGGCTACGGGGGACAGGTCGGCGGACAAGTGCCGACCTCAAGCTTCGCTTGAGTCGGCATCCCGACCCCGATCGCGTGGCGCATCGGGGGTCGGGACTTGCGAGCCCGACCTACGCGCTGGTTGCTGGAATGAGTTCGAGCAGGTCACGCGCTTCGTCGGCGGCGGCCGAATCGGGGTACCTCTCAACTACCCTTCGCAGACAGCCCCGGCACTCGACAGTGCGAGACAGCCGTTCACAGAGCAGATGCGCCGCCTTCAGCAGCGCCGTGGGCGCCAGCAGGCTGTCCGGGAACTCGTCAGCCAGCTGCCGGTAGACCCCGACGGCACGCTCGGGGTCGTCGCGATGCGCCCAGGACTCCGCCAGCAGCAGCAGCGCGTCGTCGGCCAGCGGCTCCATCGGCTGAGCCGTGATGCCCTTCAGCACGACCCCCGCCTCGTCCCACCGGCCGCGTTCCAGCAGAGCGAGTGCGGAGAGGTACTCAGCCTCAGCCTCCCCCTCGCCATCGAAGTTAGACTTGATGAAGGCCAGCCGCTCCAACGCGTCGTTGGCGTAGCCGCTGGCGCGATGCTCCTGCGCTACCTGCTTGAAGCGAGCGGCTGCCTCCTGGAGGTCGCCTCGTCGCAGCGAGATCTCCGCGATTCTGAGGGCCGCATGTGCCGGCGACATCCGGCCCTCGTCGCGCTGGCGGAAGATGCCCATCAACTCCAGCGGGGCACCGCGCGGATAGCCCGGCGGAGGCGGCGGCGCGACAACGAAGACGTCCTCGGACACCTCAGCGAGCGCGCCGTACTCCTTCTCAGCGCGGTCCCACTCGCCTGCGGCGAAGAGACAGTCGGCCAGGCCCCAGGCGGCTCGGCCGGCATCAGGCGAACCCTCAGGGCCTGCCGCGAGCACCGCGTGGTAGGCGTCCCGCGCGCTCGCCACGTCGCGGACGAACCTGAGGAGTATGTCCGCACGAAGAAGAGCGGCTTCGCCCTGCTCCATCGGCGACGGCGGCTCGTCCTCCAACAGCTTGAGCGCGTCCCGCCAGCGTCCCTGATGCAGCCGGACCTCCGCCAGGCGCAAGGCAACGGCCCCTCGCTGCTCTGCCGCAATCCCGCGCTTGAGTGCCAACTCGTAAAGGTCGGCCGCGAGGTCGCGCTCGCCCCTGGCCTCCTGCTCCCCGGCCAACTCCAGGATGGCGAGGCCCGCCTGCGGCCCGAGCCGCTGGAGCACGGGCAGGCCGCGGTCTGGCCGACCGGCCGCCAGGTACGCGCGCGCCGCCGCCAGCAACTCATCATTGCCGAGGTCCTCGCGCTGCGCCCAAGAATCAAGCACGCGCAGCACGTCCTGGCCCGCGATCTCGTCGGCGGCGAGGCGCTCCAGCTCGTAGCTGACCAGGCGCGCGGATGCCCCGGCGGGCTGGGTCAGGGCGGTCAAGAACTCGCGCGTCGCCGTCTCGTACTCCATCAAGCCCACGAAGGCACGGCCCATGTCGTAGGCGAGCAGCGTCTCCTCGCCGAACTCGCGCCGCGTGCGCTCGTACACGGCGAGGGCCTGGCGATAGAGCGAGTACCTGCTGAGCAAGCGGCCCAGCGACTGCGCGGATGCGGGGTCCTCAGGCTGGTACTGCACCGCTGCCTGGAAGCTCGCGAGGGCCTTCTCAGGCTGGCCCTGACGCACGTAGACCTCGCCAAGAGCCTGCCCCGCCGAGCGATGGTCGGGCTGGAGGGCAAGCAGCCTCGCCAGGTAGCGCTCGGCGCGCGCCAGGTCGCCTGCATCCCTCGCCAGAGAGCCGACGCGATAGAGCAACTCCACGTCCTCGGGCGAGTCCTCCAGGAGTTGCTCGTAGATACCCAGGGCGCGCGCCTCCTCCCCCTCCCAGGCGTGGATCTCGGCCAGGCGTCGCAAAGCGGGGGTCCCGTCGGGGCCCTTGGCCTCGGCCAGCAGCTCCGCCTCCAGCTTCTCGACCGTGCCGCGCTCGCAGGCTATCTCGTAGAGCAAGCGCCCGGCAGCCCTGTGGTCCGGCTGCTCGGCCAGGACCTCCCGGCACAGCTTCTCCGCGCTCTCGAACTGACCGGCGTCCAGCAGCGCGTTGGCGGTGCGCACCAGCAGATCGGCCCGCTCGCGCGATCCCTTCGGCCCTGCCCGGGCCATGTCAGCGGCGCGCTGGAACTGCTCGGCTTCAAGCAGATACTCCACCAGCATGTGGCGGGCCTGGTAGCTCCGTCGCGAGTCCTCGCTGGCTGCCAGGATCTGCTCGAGGCGGTTGATGGCGGCTGTGAGGTCACC
>CBFDBV010000406.1:0-4603 GCA_965603135.1 uncultured bacterium | reverse complement strand
CAGAACATCTCCAACGCGATCGCCACCATCAAGGCGAACAAGATGATCGCAGAGGCGCTGCCGGCCGACGCCACCAGAGAGCAGATTGACGAGGCGCCCAAGGCGTCGCTTCGCCTGCAGCTCGAGACCATGCTCAAGCTCAACGGCCGCTGCCGCTGGGCGTACCCGGGCTGGCCGCTGAGGGATTCCGACAAGGAGGACTACATCGGCTTCTACTTCGCCGAGCTGGACAAGATGCAGGGCCAGTGGGAGGAGACCGGGGAGGCGCTGCCGATGACCTGGCCCTGACGGCGGGCAAAGGGCAAAGGGGAAACCCCAACGGCGGACCGCAGAGACGCAGAGAACGCAGAGAACGACAACGGCATAAGACGGCAAGAGGGAACGGCGAGCCACGAACGGCAGGCGGTGAACGGACAAGCGCAGAGGAGGAGGGACGTGGCCGATGATGGGCAAGACGACGGCGGGCGTTGGGCTTGCCTTGCTGGTGCTTCTCGCACCAGCCCTCGCAGATGAGGAGGGCGAGAACCTGGTGGGCAACCCCGGGTTCGAGGACGGCATCGAGGGGTGGGACGAGCGCGGGGAGCCGATTGTGCTCGATGAGACGGAACGGTTCACCGGCAAGTCGGCCTGCAAATCGGTGGGGCACCAGGACCTGGAACACCCCAGCTTCCACTGGGTGAAGAGCGCGGACATACCTGCCGAGAGGAACCGCTCCTATGACTTCAGCCTGATGGTGAAGGCATCGTTCACCGATGGCGTCCTCGCCCCGAGCGTGCGCGAGGTGGACGAGAACGGCAAGACTGCAGGGTACCACGCGGCGGAGGCGCTCGGCCCCGGCGAGTACGACTGGCATCGTGCGAGCGTGCACTTCAACACCTCGGGCCGAGCGCATCACTTCCAGGTCTACCTGATAATGCGCAACGTGATCGGGACGGCCTGGTACGATGACGTGAAGCTCGTGCGGCTTCAGCCGGAGCCACTGCCGAAGATCGGTGAGGGCAAGGCGGTGACCTTCCCTGGCTCGGTCGGGGAGCTTGAGATGCGCATCGAGGCGGTCCGGGCCCTTGAGATCTATCCGCCGATCTTCCATGTGCAGACAACCGGCGCGCTGTATCGGATTGATGGCGCGGGAGGCTTGATCACCGGAAGTCAGCGCATCGGCGTGGAGCGACAGGCGGTGAGTATTCGCTTGGAGCCGGCGCCCGGGGAGCTGAAGCCACTGCGCTCGGACGAGAGCGTGTGTGTGCTGGGCAATGAGAACATCGAGATTGGCGTGCAGTGCGACTCACTCATCGTTATCGCGCCGGGGCAGCCGACGAAGATCACGATCGAGGGCCTGATCGAGGGGAAGTACACCGCGAACGAAGGGGGCAATGTGCAGGTAATTGACGAGCACGGCGGGGTGGGTATCTATCCGCATGTGCCGCCGGGCAGCGGGCTGGTGGCGGACCTCGAGCAGGAGCCAGGAGACCTCTCGAAGCCCCGCTGGCAGTGCGAGTACGAGTTGCACGAGGGCGCTCTGATCGGCGTCTCGATCTTCCCGCCGCGCGAGTTCGACTTCGAGAAGTCCTTCGAGTGGCAGCTTGCGCACACCGGCGGCTATCCGGCGGACACCGCGCTGGAGACCTGGAGCAAGTACGTGAAGCTGGTCTGCCTGCACGAGTCCATCTGGGCGGGCGGCTCGCCGATCAGTCATACCGGCCCCTATGAGCTTCAGTCGGAGGACGACTTCCGGCGGTGTGTGGCGACCTGCGAGCGCCTGGGGATGAAGCTGATACCGTATATGAGCGCATACTACTACTATCGTCCGGGGATTGACGATTTCCTGGAGCAGGTCGCGGAGAAGCGTGAGAAGTACGGTTTTCACGGCATCTACTATGACGGCATCTACTTCCGGGACTGGGTGAAGTCATACAAGCTGATGCGGCGCACGCGAGAGATGTTCCCCGAGGGGCCCATCTACGTGCACACCTCCTGGGGGCCACCGGTCGGCACGCAGACCATCTGGTGCCCGTTCATTGACACCTACGCCGACATCGTCCTGCGGGGCGAGAGCCATGTGACCGAGGGGCGCGATGACCCGTACGTGCGCTACGTGGCGGGCGGCTACCGGCTCTCGAACGCCATCGGGCTGATGAAGGGCAACAAGTGGGACATCCCCGCTGAGGAGCAGCTTGAGGTCATGCTGGACTACAATGGCCGGGCGCGGATGGGCACCTATCCTGGCAAGGATGCCGAGGGCAACTACCGCTGGCCCGGGGAGGATGGGACGCTGGAGAACCCCTGGACGCAGTACTACTTCCCGCGGCTCAAGGAGATGGAGAAGGCCTGGCTGGCCGGGGAGCTGGGGCTATGAGCCGTCAGTAACGGCCATGCTTGGCGACGGTCTCGACCCAGGCGCGCAGGTTCTCCATCGTGGCGTCGGCCGGGACCTCGTCGCCTGTGAGCATTATGTAAGCGCCGCCCTCCATAGCCTCGTCCAGGCAGCGGAGCGCCTCCCGGCGGCAGTCGTCGGGTGTGCCGCGGGCGAGGGTGACGCAGTCGAAGTTGCCCATGATGCAGGTGTCTTTGCCGTAGAGTTGCTTGGCCTCGCGCAGGCTGATGTCACCCTCGTTGGGCTCGAAGGTCTCGATGAAGTGTGGGCCAGCGTCTACCATCATCGGCAGCGTTTCCCGGATGCGCCCGAGGGTGTAAAGGCCAACGAACTTGCCGGGCACCTCGCGCACCATCTCGCAGACCATGCGCACGTCAGGCATGACCCACTCCTCGAACATCTGCGGGCTCATATTCGAGCCGGTCGCCCAGCAGATGTCGTACCAGCCGACCTCACAGGGCGAGGCCAGAAAAGACTCCACGTGCTTCGCGGTGCAGGCGCGCAGCACTTCCTGGACCTCGCGGATCAGGTCGGGGATGTCGTAGAGGTCGTACATCAGCTCCTGCATTCCGCGCTGGCTGCCGAGCGCGCCGTAGACCGCGCCGATGCCGACGCTGGGGATGCCATCCTCGCCCATCACCTCGTGCGCTTCGGCGGCGTCGGCGTACCAGGGCTCGGTGGTGCGCTCCAGCCAGTCCTCGCGCATCGCCTTGAACATGCGCCAGTGGTCCGGGGTCTTGACGGGGTACTCGGTGCGCTTGCCGCAGACCGGGTCATCCGGGATCATCCCGACCACGTCCACGGCGCGCATCGAGCCGCCCGGCCCGGAGGTGATCGTCTCGGTCACGCGGTAGGGGCCATCCTGCTCCAGCACGCGCGTCTCGCTGGTCCAGGGGCTCTCGCCCTCCGTGCCGTATGCGACGCCGATGGGGCCGCGGAAGTGCGTAGAGCCGAGCATCTGGTGAACCTCGAAGACCGCGCGCCAGTCCTCCCGGCCCAGGAGCTTGTGAGCGAAGCGGTGATGAATGAGCGGGGCGACGGGAACCAGATCGGGCGTCTCCAGGCGTAGGGCTGTCAGAAAGGCCTCTTTGCGGGTCATTTCGGACCTCCGGTCCCTGGTACTCGATCGGAGCCAAGACCTGGATTGAGCAATCCGCGAGCAGCCTGCACCATGGCCCGGTAGTTCTCGGGCTTGATTGGAGGGTTGATTTCGCTGGACGAGCCGAGGAACATTCCTCCTGTCTGCAAGGCGTTCGTCTCTCGGATCTGTCTTTGCACCTCTTCAACTACTTGCTGAGGAGTTCCTCTTTCCATCAGGTCAACGCCATCAACACCGCCCGCCCAGACATGCCCCGGCCAGGTGTTCTTCAACTCCACGATGTCCATCCCGACTGCCGGCTCAAGACAGTAGAAGCCATCCACGCCGCAGTCTACGAGGTCAGGAATCACGCTCTTCCAGTTACCGTCGCTGTGATAGATGACCTTGATACCGTGGCTCTGCCAGGCTTCCGTCAGTCTGCGCAGCCGAGGGAAGTGTTCCTTGCGCAGGAACGTCGGGCTGAAGATCGGCCCCTGCTTGGTAGCGAAGTCATCGGCGATCAAGATGACTGGTGAAAGGCTCACGTCTGCGATGGCGTGCGCCCGGCGGATCTGATTGCACACACGCGTCTCAATGAACTCAGAGATAACCTGCGGCTGATCCGCGTAGAGGTAGGAGAATAAGGTCAGTCCCACTCCCGCCCAGCAACTGCACAGACCAACGTGGCTGCTTGTGTCAATGATGACCGTTTCGCCGATGAGCCGCTGCAGCTCTTGCATGCGCTTGCGAAATGCTCTGCGCTCCTGCTCGGCATCGAACCGGGCATTACGCATCTCCTCGGTTTTGCGCAGCAAGTACTCGCGAGTGCCGGGGAGGTCGCCAAAGGGGCGGCTTACCGTCCACGAGGTCCAGTTGTCGTACTGCCTGACGAAGCCATCGCTGTCGGTCACGCGCGCGGTCCCTCTGGGCGCGACCGGAGGGAAACACGCGTCAAGGGTCTTCCTGATGACCGCGCAGATGTCCTCGTAGGTGTAGTTGAACCCTTCGACCTTCCTGCCTGTGTACAGGGAGATGACGCCCGGGTTGAAGCTGACCTGATCGTGGATCGCAACGCGGTCCACGGGCTCCAAGTTTAAGGTCCTCTCCACCCGTTCTCTCTTGGATAGCACGTCGGTGTCGAAGACCTTCTC
>CBFDBV010000405.1:0-4610 GCA_965603135.1 uncultured bacterium | reverse complement strand
GGATCATCGCGAGGTACATCACGCCGGGGCGGGCGTCGGTGGGCGACACGTTGGTGTTGCCGATGGCGACGCCGCTCTCGCTCAGGCCGATGAGCGACAGGCAGCCGGCGGTGGTGAGCGTGAGCCACGCCGGACCGTCGTCCGGTCGGCGGCGGAACAGGCGCATACACGGCTCGGCGAAGGCCTGCATGTCCCAGGTCTGACCGACGTAGGTGAGGCCGTCGGCGGTGGCCTCGCCGGTCGCGATGAAGGAGGTGCAGCCCGCGCCCTCGTCGAGGCTCAGCATCAGCACGTCAATGTAGTCGGTGTAGCCGTTGCCGATGAACAGCTCATCCTCGCCGACGCCGAGGCCCTCGGCCAGCGCGCGAAACTCCGCGTAGACCTCGGGCGAGTATTGCTCGTGGGCCGGGAGGTGCTCGGCGGCGAGGCTGAGACAGCGGCTCATATCGGCGGTCTCATCTTTCTCGCGAGCCTTGCTCAGCGCAAGATCGCAGCGGGCGCGGACCATCGCCAAGCCCGCCTCGCGCGCCTGCTGGGCGTGCTGGCGGCCCATCTCCTCGGGCGTTCCGGACAGCTCGATGATGTCAATCGGCATCGCTGGCACCTCGTTCAGCGGGGTCTTCACGTGCGTGGTGACGTTGGGTGTCTGAGCTTCCCGGCGCGTAGACCTTCACCGTCCATTTGCCCTTTGCCTCGAGCTGCGCGAGGGCCTCTTCCACCCGCTTTGTCGCCTCCTGCGCGGAGGCCTCGGTGCTGCCGTCCCTCAGGCGCACGACCACTCGGTGGGGCTTGCTGTAGAGCGCGACGGCGACCTCCTTGAGCGGCATGTCAGCCAGGCGCAGCTTCAAGGTCTGTGTCAGGGCCCGCTCGCGCCGAATGCGTATCGCGGCCACGTCTACCTGGACGAAGTGCGCGAAGGTAATGTAAAGCCACACGAGGAGGACAATCCCGAACACGCCGGCCAGGAGCCAACGGCCCTGCAAGGTCTGAGCGGCGGTCTCGTCCTCTGCGGCCCAGGTCTCCCAGTCCGGCGGCCGGCCACGCAACTGCGCCACCAGCCCGTGCCAGCAGGCCAGCCACCCGGCCGCCTGGCGCGGCAGCAGAAGAAGCAGCGGGATCAGGCCCACGAAGGCCAGGTAGCTCAACCTCATAAAGGTGAAAGGATACGCTGTGCGCCCTATCCCGACCGTACTGATGACACCTATCAGAACGAACCAGGCGAAGCCGACGCGGCCGATCCATTCGGCCCCCCAGAGCAGCTCCTGCTTGCGGGGCAAGTCCGGGGCCGCGCGCAGACAGCGAAGCGAGGCCCAACCTGACGCCAGCACGAGAACCCAGACGATGGCTATTGCCAGCGCCAGGTAGGGATTCCAGCCCAGCCGCCAGGTGCCGTCAGCGAATTCAGGACGCATTACCTACGCTCCTATCACGGGTTGTGAGCTGAGTTCGACGCCCAACCCGCTGTCCTTTGATTGATATTTCGACGCTCGGCGCGGCCATCCTCTTGTCTCGGCAGGTCCAGCAGCTCGCAGGCGGAATATGCGGGCGTGTCGGACGAACGCCTACGGAAGTCTGCCGGGCTTTGCCGGGAGGATAGCAATGAGCGACAAGAGGAAGGTCCTGTACGTATGCACAGCGAGCCACACTGAGAGGGTGTTCGGGCCGGAGAAGTACCAGGAGTTCCTCGACCTGTTCGAGGTGACGGCGAACGAGACCGGCGAGAGCTGGACCTCCGAGGAGGTGGCCGAGCGCGTCGCGGGGATGGATGCGGTGGTGACCGGCTGGGGCGCGCCGCCCACCACCGAGGAGTTCTACGAGAACGCCGACAAGCTGAAGATCATCGCCCACTCAGCGGGCTCGGTGAGGGGGCTGATACCCACCGAACTCGCCGAGAAGTACGTAGCGCCCCGGGGCATCGTGGTGTTCTCGGCGAACAAGTCCATCGCCTACAACGTGGCCGAGTCTGCGGTCGGGATGCTGCTGATGACCATGCGTCACTGGGTGCAGTTCAGCAATCACTACCACGAGACCGGGCAGTGGCGGCAGCCGATCTACGACCGCAACGGGCAGTTCCTGAAGGGGAGCACGGTCGGGATCGTGTCGGCGTCGAAGGTCGGCCGCGAGGTCATCAAGCTGCTGGGGCCGTGGGACCTGACGATCCTGGTGCACGACCCCTACCTGAGCGAGGAAGATGCCGCCGAGCTGGGCGTGGAGAAGGTCGAGCTGAACGAGCTGTTCGAGCGGTCGGACCACGTGACGGTGCACGCGCCCAGCATCCCGGAGACCGAGAAGATGATCGGTGCCGAGCAACTCGCGCTGCTGCGCGAGGGCTCCAGCCTGGTCAACACCTCGCGTGGCAGCGTCATTGACCACGACGCGCTGCTGGTAGAGTGCAAGCGGCGGCGGCTGTTCGTGTGCCTGGATGTCACCACGCCCGAGCCGCTGCCGCCTAACAGCGGCTTCAGGTTCCTGGATAACGTCATCATCACGCCGCACTGCTCGGGCGCGGGATACTACGGCTACCACGACATCGGCGATTCGACCGTGAAGGCGCTGGTGGACTTCTTCAACGGCGACCCGGTCGAGGGCGCCGTCAACTTCGAGATGTACACAACACTGGCGTGACGCCTATGCTTCCCCAGGGGCCCATGGACGACAAACAGATCAAGCGCGCCTTCGGGTCGGCGGTGCTCGAGCCGAGCGATTGCGTGGTCGCCGGGAGTTGGGGGACCTGGCGGCTGACATACACCGTGGGCGAGTACGGGCTGGATGACGGCGGGACGCTGATGGTCTCCTGGCGCTTCGCCACCGACTGGGGCCGGCCGCAGTTCGAGGACCCGTCCGCGCCCGACTACGCAAGTCTCAGCACCGACGGGCGCACCAGCCTCTGCGGGCGCTTTGACACCAAGGCCGGCGTGCGGCCCTGGCGCAAGTCCACGGTGGTGGATGTCTTCGATGACGGGCTGGCGCCGGGCGAGCATATCGTCATCACCTTCGGCGACACCGCGCAGGGGTCGCCGGGATCGCGCGCGCAGACCTTCTGCGAGCACAGCTTCGAGTGGCGCGTGCTCGTCAACCCGTTCGCGACCGGCGAGTTCATCCTCCTGCCCGATCCCGCAGAGATCGAGATCGTCAGCGGCCCGGCGGAGAGGTTGGTGGTGATTGTGCCCTCGCTGGCGCGCGTTGGCGAGACCATCGAGATGGCGGTCAAGGCCGAGGACGAGTGGGGCAACCCCGCCACCGCGTACGAAAGCACCGTGCGCCTCGATTGCCGTCGCCGTACGGAGGGGCCGGTTTCCACACCGGCCCGTCCCGCGAAGCGGGACAGGTTCGCCTCTGCCGACGCTCCAGGAACGCCCCCGGCAGTCGAGGGCTTACCGGCCAGCTGCACCTTCAGGCGCGACGACGCCGGGCTCCATCGCTTCGCCGTGAAGGTGGCCACGCCAGGCGAACACCGCCTGCTCGCCACTGATGAGGAGCTTGGGCTGTCCGCGCTCAGCAACCCGCTGATCGCGGCCGACGCCGACCCGAAGCGGCGCATCTACTGGGCCGACCTGCACGGGCAGTCGGAGGAGACGGTCGGGACGAACACCGCCGAGGACTACGTGAAGTTCGCGCGCGACTACGCCGCCCTCGATGTCTGCGGCCATCAGGGGAACGACTTCCAGGTGACCGCCGAGAACTGGGCGGAGCTTCAGCGGCTCGCCCGCGAGTACACCAAGCCGGGCCGGTTCGTGAACCTGCTGGGGTACGAGTGGTCGGGCAACACCGGCGGAGGCGGGGATCATAACGTCTACTACCTGCGGCCCGATGAGCCGATCTTCCGCTCCTGCCACGCGCTGATCCCCGACAAGTCGGGCGTGGACACCGACCGCTACCCCATCGAGCGGCTGTATGAGGAGCTGCGCGGACGAGATGCCATCGCCATCCCGCACGTCGGCGGTCGGCGGGCGGACCTGTCGCGGCACGACCCGGAGGTCGTGCCGCTCGTGGAGATCTACTCGGCGTGGGGCGAGTTCGAGTGGATGCTGACCGACTCGCTGGCGATGGGGCACCGGGTGGGCGTAGTGGCGGGCAGCGACGGTCACAAGGGCCGTCCGGGGGCGAGCTATCCGGGCGCCTCGGCCTTCGGGGTCTACGGCGGGCTGACGGCTATCCTCGCCGAGCGGCTCGACCCGGAGAGCATCTTCGAGGCGCTACGCGCGCAGCGCTGCTACGCGACCTCCGGGCAGCGGATCCTGCTGAGCGTCGAGGCCGATGGGCAGCCGATGGGTAGTGAGATCCGCGCCACCAAGCCGGTGACGCTCGAGATCGAGGCCCACGGCACGGACGGCATCCGCACGGTCGAGGTGATGCGCGGGGACACGATGGTCCACCTCCACGATCCGCTCGCTGACGAGCCGCTGTCGGACGACCTGGTGCGCGTCATCTGGAGCGGGGCGCGGATACTCGGGCGCGACCGGGCGACGACCTGGGATGGTTGTCTGAAGGTCGAGGGCGCGACCATCGAGGCCGCCGAACCCTACGCCTTCGATGGCCCGCAGGAGTCGCTGACGGAGGTCAGCGGGGACTCAGTCGCGTGGCAGTCACTCACCACGGGCGACGAGGAT
>CBFDBV010000404.1:0-4619 GCA_965603135.1 uncultured bacterium | reverse complement strand
GCCGGGGTGGTGCGCGCGGCTCTGGCAGCCCTGGCGCCGGACGGCAGCCTGGGCACCTATGCGGCGCGGCCGCGAAGTGCTACGGAGCCCCTGCCGGACGGCGACCGTATCGTGGGCGCCGCAACCGACGAGGGCCTCAGCCATGAGGGCATCGTCGCGGCTGCGCTGGACGGAACGGTGGAGCCGCGGCGCTTCGTAACGCACGTCCTGGAGCCCGAGGCGATCGCCGAGGGCTTCAAGCTGACGGAGGAACGCGCGGCCATCAAGGTCGCGTTTGAACTCAACTCACAGGTGTAGTATGCCTGTCAGGAGGTCTCAGCTAATGCCAGCGTCAGAAGAAGGGAAGGCGCGCCTGGCCTTCATCGGTGCCGGCGGGTTCGCCACTGCCTCGATCTATCCCAACATCCATCTCGTGCCGCAGATTGACCTGATCGCCGTCTGCGACATCGTGCAGGAGAAGGCGGAGCGCAATGCCCGCAACTTCGGCGCGCGCCGCGTCTACACCGACCTGGAGAAGATGCTGGACAACGAGGAGCTGGATGGGGTCTTCGTCATCGGCCCCGCGCCCCAGCAGTATGAGTTGGCGCCGCACGTGCTCAAGCGCGGCATTCCGGTCTATGTGGAGAAGCCCTCGGCCAACACCTCCGCCGAGGCGAGGGAACTCGCCGAGATCGCGGAGGCCAACGACACCTGGGGCCAGGTCGGCTTCATGAAGCGCTTCGCCTACGTCTACCGCATCGCCAAGGAGATCGTCGAAGGGGCCGAGTTCGGCGACCTGCACGTGGTGAACTCGCGCTTCGGGCAGGGGCCGTATCCGCAGCTCTGGGGGATGGACTCGGCCAAGCGCTCGATGCTGGTGGGGCAGCTCGTGCACATCTTCGACCTCGTGCGGTACTTCGGCGGCGATGTTGCCACGGTGCAGGCGAACTACCACGAGGCGACCGACACGCAGTTCGCCTACCTGGTCAACCTTGAGTACAAGTCCGGCGCCATCGGGCAACTCAATGTCAACGGCCTGGAGAACCGGGTCGGCTTCCGGGACATCACTGAACTGCTCGAGCTGGTGGGGCTGGAGACGCACGTCATCTGCGAGGACATGCTGAGGGTCAGGTGGGCGCCGCGCGAGGACTGGTCAGAGTCGGTGCCGGCGACGGGCCGATACCTGCGCACGTATGAGCCGGGTTGGACGGGCATCGCCAACTCCAGGGCGCACTTCGGCTACCTGGGAGAGGTCGAGCATTTCGCTTTGCGCTGCATCGGCGAGCGCGAGGGCGGCCCGGACCTCTGGGACAGCTACGAGGCCCTGCGCCTCGCCGAGGCCGTCTATGACAGCTCACATGGAGCGGGGCTCGTCGAGCTCTGAGCCGTCCCGTGGCACGAGGAACCGATGGAGGGACGAGGATGACCATCAACACCGTCGCCGTCTTCGGCGCGAGCGGCAAGATCGGCGGGCACATCCTCCCGCGATTGAGTGAGCGCGGAGTCAACGTCCGCGCGCTGGTGCATCAGACGCCGATCGAGATGGAGGGCGTCGAGTGCGTGAGCGGCAGCATCACTGATACGGACGCCGTCCGCGCGGTCGTCGCCGGCGCGGACGCGGTCATCCAGCTCGCCACCACCAAGGAGGACCCGGATACCTTCTTCGAGGTCAGCGTGCGCGGCACGCTCAACGTCCTGGAGGCTTGCCGTGATGCGGACATCCAGCAGTTCCATCTCTTCGGCGGCGATGCGGCGATGGGTATCTGGTTCTACCCCCAGCCCATCCCGATTGACGAGAGCCACCCGCGCATGGCCTACCCCGGCTACTACGCCTTCACCAAGGTGATGGAGGAGGTCATGCTCGAGCAGTATCACTACCAATACGGCATCCCGTTCTCGATCCAGCGCTGCTCGTGGATCTTTGAGAGGGACGATCTGCTGGGGCACTTCTCGCTGCTGGAGAACGTGAACCCGGCCGAGCCGGGCCACGGCTTCGGGGAGCAGCCGCCCGAGATCATGGCCCTCGTCGAGAGGGGAGAGGAGCGCGTCGCGCTTCAGACGGATGGGGAGGGAGTCCCGTACTACCGGCACATCGTCCACGTGGACGATGTGATGCAGGCCTTCGACAAGATCTTCGGCAACCGGGCCGCGCTGGGCCACTCGTTCAACATCGCCGGCCCGGCGGCCTTCAACTACGGGCCGGCGGCCGAGTACCTGTCACAGAAGACGGACACGCCGACCATCGAGATCGCCTGCCCGGGTTATCACTCCTTCGCGATCAACATTAACAAGGCGCGCGCCATGCTCGGCTACGCGCCCGAGAACGACATCTTCAGGATGATTGACCGCGCGCTGGAGTACCGGGCCGAGAACCCAGGGAACGCGTAGGTCGGGCTTTCGAGCCCGACACGAACTGAAGGAGGCCAACCATGCGAGAGTTCCATCACATGGGTCTACCGACCGACGAGAAGCAGCCGAACGAGATGTGGGTGGAGGACACCCGCGTCTGGGTGACCGACCCCGACGATCACCCCTACAAGGTCGAGTTCCTGCGCTACGAGCCCGACAGCCCGGTGACGGGGCCGATCCGCGACCTGCCGCACATCTGCTTCGTCACCGACGACTACGAGCGGGAGATCGAGGGCAAGGAGGTCATCCTGGGGCCGTTCAGGCCCGACGATACGCGCTGGGTGGTCTTTGTGCTTCAGGACGGCATCGCGTTCGAGTATATGCAGTACGATTGAACGGCCGGCAAAGGGCAAAGGGCAAGGGGCAAAGGGGAACGGCTGACAACCGCCCGCGCGTAGGTCGGAGCTCCCGCTCCGACTCTGTTCTCGCAAGGAGGTCGTGGAGCATGTCAATTCAGGGCAAGGTCATCATCGTGACCGGCGGCACCTCCGGTATCGGCGAGGGCTGCACGCGGCACTTCGCCGAACTCGGAGCCAGGGTGGTGACGGCATCAAATCAGGAGGAAGAGGGCCGAGCGCTGGAGCAGGAGCTGCGCGATGCCGGCCACGAGGTGGCGTTCGTGTACACGGACGTCAGCGACGAGCAGAGCGTCAAGGCGCTCGTTGACAGGACGCTGGAGCTGCACGGCCGCATTGACGGGGCGCACTCCAACGCCGGCGTCTGGCGCGAGGGCAAAGTCACCGACCTCAATGAGGACGACTGGGACCTGGTGATGGGGGTGAACGTGAAGGGCAACCTCTACTTCGCCAAGCACCTGGTGCCGGTCTTCGAGAAGCAGGGCGAGGGCGTCCTGGTCATCACCACCTCGGTGGCCGCGTTCGTCGGCTTCCCGGCGCACGCGCTCTATTGCGCCTCGAAGGCGGCGCTCGATGCGCTGATCCGCTGCCTGACCACCGATCACGCCGGATACCTGCGTGTGGTGGGCGTCTGCCCGGGCACCATTGACACGCCGATGCTGGCCGCCAGCGCGGCGGGCTTCCCCAAGCCGATTGATGAGCTCTACGCCGAGGTGGCCGAGAAGATCCCGGTGCGCCGGCTGGGCCGGCCGGAGGACGTGGCGAAGGCGGTGGCGTTTCTGCTGAGCGAGGACGCCGGCTTCATCGCCGGCACCTCGGTCTTCCTCGAGGGTGGCACCATGGCCCTCCCGCCGTGGTAGGGCCTCCCGCGTCGTTCGCGGTCAGTCGTTGCCGTCAGGAGTGGCCGGACCACTGTCCGGCCACGCCGTTGCCCACAGCATAGCCAGGTAGTGACAATGGCCCAGATCGGCAAGCGAGACAGCACGCTACGTAAGCAGGCGTCGCGGTGGGCGCTCGTTGTCGGGGCCCTGTGGGTCGCCTGGGCGGGCGCAGTGTGGTACGCCCTGCAACCCATGAAGCCGGTCCTGTGCGTGGCCCTGCTTCTGGCGCTGATCGCACTCGGGCATCTGACTAACATCAGCCGCATCTCGATTGACGGGTACTTATTCGGGGAGCGGCGCGTGTTCGGGGCGCTGAGGCGACTGCCGGATGAGTACTGGCTGTTCAACGACATTGTCGTCCCGTGGAAGGCAGAGGGGCCGCAGATTGATCACGTCGTGGTATCGCGGGCAGGCGTCTGGTGCGTGGAGACCAAGTCGCGCGTGGGGATGGTGTTCGGCAAGGAGAGGGAACGGAACTGGACGCAGGTCAAGTACTCAGACAGCGGCAGGCGCCACACCTCAAAGATGTACAACCCCATCCGGCAGAACGAAACCCATTGCAGAGCACTGGCGGCGCACCTGGACCAGGAGCTTGGCCTGCGACCTCCGGTGAAGTCGCTGGTGGTGTTCACCTCGGGGAAGCTGCAGGTGGAGAGCGAGACGCCGGTCGTGAAGCTCCCTGAGGTGGTCGAGACGATCGTGGCGTACGATCACACTGCGACGGTCAGCGAAGAGGACATGGCGAAAATCGTCGCGCTGCTTGCCGGTCCGAAGGAGGAAGGGGAGGCGCCCACCGCGTAGGCACCGGGCATCCGCGCGCGTGGCAATAGTCTCCCCCAATGCCCATTGCCGGCCGTTCACGGGCTGAAGATCAGCACCTCGCTGTTGTTGTGCGTGATGACCGCGATGTCGTGGCGGTCGCGCGTTACCAGGTGCCCGGACAGGCAGCACATCGCTCCGTTGAAGCCCGGCGCCAGGATGTCCTGGTAGGGCA
>CBFDBV010000403.1:0-4622 GCA_965603135.1 uncultured bacterium | reverse complement strand
GAGGTTGCGCCGGAGATCGAGATGGTGTTGCTGTTTCAGTACGTGCCCTTCTGGCACGCCCTGAAGCACCCGCAGCTTTCGCGGCGACTGACGGACGCAGAACGCCAGCACGCCGTGGAGGTCGTCAGCGAGCGCAAGGAGAGCTGGAGCGTGGCGCCGCTGTCGTGAGGGGCCTGGCCTCAGCCGCGCAGTCGTCCCAGCAGCTCGATCGAGCGCTGGACGATGATGTCCCCGGCCTCGGGGATCAGCCGGCTCGTCCAGCAGGTCCGGTGCGTCTCGTAGCCGCCGTGCTCGAACGAGCGCCGGTAGGGCACGTAGCCGCACGCGTCGTTGGCAAGCTCAGCGACCATCGTCACCGGGAAGGGCGACCGCCGCTTGATCTGCATCCCGAACTCGCAGAACAGCTCCGCCGGGTTGGTGACGATCCCCAGGTCGCCCAGGCTGAAGCCCTGGATCTCGACGATGCGGGACGTTGGCCCCCGCCGCTTGACCGCCTCCCGCTCCGGGTCGTAGCGGCTGCGCGCGAAGGCGATAGCCGCCTCTGACGACCCTCGGCAACCATCGTGGCACCACGTGGACTGCTCGAACGAGCGGTCGGCGATCGGCGCAACGTCGGAGAGGACGCACAACTCTTCAACCGCCATCGGCTGCGTCTGCTCGTAGGCCTGCCCTACGTTGCTCGCGACGACGGCGCCCACGCGCCTGGCGAAGCCATCTCCGCCAGGCGGGTCGGAATCCTTCGGGTCGCGCCAGATGATGTCCCCGCAGGGCGCGGCGAAAATCACGGTGGGGACGGGGGAGCCCAGGGCCTCGCGCAGCACATCGCCCGCGCGGCCGAACAGGTCGCGATGGTAGTACTTGCCGCCGCAGGCGTTGTTGTGCACGGGCCAGTTGATGGTCGCGGCGATCGGCTCGCCCGCCTCCGTCGCGAAGACCGCCCACTGCATCTCATGATCGGCCTCGCCCTCCGGGGGCCAGGAGGGGTCACAGTCCTCGCTGCCGGCCATCATTGACTGCCCATCCTCCGGCCGAATCAGCCGCCGGCAGTGCTCGATGCCGGGCGTAGGACAGGTGCCGGCGAACAGGCGCGCCCCCCGCAGGCCTTCCTTGGCCGCGCTGACCGCCTCGACGACGCGTTGGGCGACGAGGTCCTGGTAGAGCGGATTGGCGGGGCTTCCGGCCAGGAAAGACACGTCCAGCGGCGGGGCGGCGTGCGTATGCGTGGTGGCGATGCAGATGTTGCGCCCGGGGATACCCGTCGCGACCTCGCACTGCTCGCGCATCACCAGCACGAGCGACCGATCAATGAAGGTCGCGTCCAGGGAGACCAACGCGGCGCGCGTGTCGCCGCATTCCAGGCAGAGGGCGTGGCAGAGCAGATCGCTGTCGGGGTCACGCTCGAAGCTGCCCCCGTAGTAGTTGGGCATCGCGCGGTCCGGCGTCATATTGGTCGTGGCGGCGCCGACCCGCAGGCCGCTCATGGGCCTAGCCTTCTTCGCGAATGCGCTCGACGGTCTCCCACAGCGCCGCGCAGATGTACTCGTTGTCCGACCGCGACATCAGCGGGTGGGTCGGCACGCAGAACATCCGCTTGCCCAGCAGCTCCGACCTGGGCAGCGGATGGCCGTCCGTGTTGTCGCTCAGCCACGGGTGCGTGTAACAGGGCGGGTTGGCGATCACGTAGCGGATGCCGTACTCCTCAGCCATGATCTGCATCAGCCGGTCGCGCTTCTCGCCGGCCCACTCCTCGGGCACCTTGCAGGTGTACAGGTAGAACGTGTGCCAGCACTCCTCCGGCACGTAGGGAAGCTCGATCTCGGGGATGCCCCGGAGCATCTCGGTGCGCTCGTGGGCGACTTGGCGGCGCTCCTCGAGCATCTGCTCCAGGCGCGAGAGCTGCACCAGGCCGACGGCCGCCTGGACGTTGGTCATCTTGTAGTTGGTGCCCCAACGCGGGCCGCCGAAGCCGCGGATCTGCCGCGCCGCCTCCGCCACCTCCGCGTCGCTGGTTACCAGCGCGCCGCCCTCGCCGAGGGTGGTCATCAGCTTCATCGTGTGGAAGCTGAAGGTGGTGATCCAGGCGCGCTTGCCGATCTTGTCGCCCTTGTAGCCCGTGCCGCAGGAGCGCGCCGCGTCGCCGATGACCTTCGGCGGGCCGTACTTGGGGTGCGGATGGCGCTCGGCGATCTCCAGGTAGTCATCAATCGGCGCGGCCATCCCGTTCATATGCACGGGATAGATGGCGCGGGTGCGCTCGGTCATCCGCCGCTCGACGTCCTCGGGGTCGGCCTGGAAGGTCCGCTCGTCCACGTCGCACCAGACGACCTTCGCGTCCTGGCCGGCGGCCGAGAGTCCGCAGGCCTTGAAGTTGATGGCGGGCACGATCACCTCGTCGCCCGGCTCGAGGTCCAGCACCATCATCGCCATGTCCTGCGCGGTGCCCGCGCCGTTGCAGACGATGCAGTGCTCGGCGCCGCAGTATTCGGCGAAGGCCGCCTCGAACTGCGTGACCACCTCGGAGCCGGCGTTGAAGCCGATGTGCGGCTGGTTGGACTCGGCCATGGTCTTGCTGATGGCTTCGAACTCCGCCTCCGTGTAGTACCCCCCGAGGCTGGGCTCACCGGCCCACGGTATCTCGGGCTTCTGCGTGGCGATGATCTCTTTCCTGCGTTCCGCGTCCATGCTATCGAGCCTCCGTTGAACAGATGTGCGGGATGGTTCGCGGTCAGAAGAGGATTACCTGCCTGGCACACCGTCACTTCGGCGGCTGGACCTCGGAGAGGAGCCGCTCGATGTTGCCGCCCAGGATCTTCGCCACATCATCGTCGCGCAGCCCCCACGTGCTCACCCACTGGATGTCCTGGCGCAGCGCGGTGATGTTGTGCGGGTTCCAGGGATAGTCCAGGCCGTAGATGATGCGGTCGGGGCCAACCGTCTGGAGCAGAAGCTGCCGGTTCTGCTCCAGCAGCGCGTAGACGGCACTTCGGCCGGACATCTGCGTCAGGCCGCAGTACGCGTTCTGGTTGTTTTGCAGCACCGCCAGCGCCTGGTTGAAGAACGGGACACAGCCCATGTGGTCAATGATGACGCGCACGTCGGGGTGCGTCCGGCAGATGTCATCGAGAAGCAGCGGCTCATATCGGCGCAGGTGCCAGCCGTGCGGTCCTGTGTGAATGTGCACCGGCAGCTTCATCTCGGCGGCCGCCGCCCAGAAGCCCTCCGCCGCGGGATCGTCAATGGCCGTCTGCATCACGGGCGGATGGTACTTGGCCCCGCGCATCCCCCGACCGATCAGTTCCCGCAGCTTCTCACCGGCGTCTTCGCGCTTGGGGTCAACGCTGGCGAAGCCTATGAGTTCGGGGTGGTCCGGCAACTGCGCCAGCAGCCACTCGTTCTCCTCGATCTTCGCGTCAGTCTGCGGGTCGAAGGGCGCGAAGGCCACGGCCTTCTCGACGGCGACCTCCTGCATAACGGCGCGAAGGTCGGGCAGCGTGCCCGCTGCGGGGTTGGTCCCCGTGTCCACCTCACCGCCCGGGTTGCCCTTCCCCTTCGCGAAGACGTGGCAGTGACTGATCAGCATGGCGCTCTTCCTCCCTGGGGTCTGTGCGGGGTCTCAAGCTTCCTGATCGGCCTCGATGGCCTCGATGACCCGTTGGCAGCGCGTCTTCACGGCCGCGTCCTCTGTCTCCTGCTCGAATGCGCGGACGGCCCCCAGTGCCGCCTCCCCGAGCTTGACGAGCGCTGTCGCTGCCCCGTCGGATGCCTTCCATGACGCGTCGGCCAGGTTCCCTGCAAGCGCCTCTGCGGCGGCCGCATCTCCGATCTCGCCGAGCGCCTGTGCCGCCTTGAGGCGGACCTCAGGCGCGTCATCGTTCAGCATCGGCAGGAGCACGTCAACGGCTTCCGCCGGCTTGCGCTTGCCCAGAGACAGCGCCGCGGCGGCCCGAACCCACTCGTGCTCATCCGAGCACGCCGCGACGATCTGCTCGTTGCCCAGCGTCGTCTCAACGTTGCCCAGGGCGTATACCGCGTGCGCCCGCCGCAGTGGGTCCTCGGCCGCCAGCTCCTTCAGCAGCGGGGCCACTGCCGCCTCGCCGAAGCCGGGCAGGATCGTGCGGATGTTTGGGAAGACCTGGTAGAAGGGCACCGCGGTCAGGTGCTCGATGCACACGGGCAGCGAGTGCTCCGGCATAGCGTAGAAGCGCGCCTTCGCCTCCTCGACCAGCTCCTTGGCGTACCCGGGCACTGACAGAACCCCGTAGCAGGCCTCAGCGACCTCCCGCGAGCGTCCCTCCGGTATCGTCACCACGGGCGCGGGCTCGCGCACCTCGGTTGCCACGGGCTCCGCGACCGACATCGTCAGCGCAAACGGCGGCTCCGCTCCATTCACGTCCATTCCCACGCCCACGCTCGTCTTCACCCAGGTGGTGCCCTTGGCCTCCGGCCAGGTGGGGAACTCATCGTCACCATCGCAGTCAATGAAGACGCCTATCGAGCCCCACCCTCGGCTCTTCACCGGCTGTCCGCCGCCCAGCCAGATGGCCTTGGGTTCGCCTCCGTCGTACACGTCATCCCCGGCGTTGTCAATCAGCAGCGCCGAGCCGTTGATGCCGCCCGCGCCG
>CBFDBV010000402.1:0-4623 GCA_965603135.1 uncultured bacterium | reverse complement strand
CCTGGCCTCTCCTCACGACAGGCGTCAACGGCCCAGGGCCTCGTTGATTGCCACGCGCATATCCTCGGCAGCCTGGGCGGCGGCCTCGGCGTACTTCTGCCCGCCGAAGTCGTCCGCGTAACGCTCGTCCTGGTACGCGTAGATTATACCACGAGATGAGTTCACGATGGCGCCCAGGCCGTCATCATCGAAGGCGCCCACGACATCCTCCGGCCCGCCGCCCTGGGCCCCGTATCCTGGCACCAGGAAGGGCGTGCGCGGCATCACTTCGCGCAGCTCCGCGAGCTGCGCCGGGTAGGTCGCTCCCACGACCGCGCCCACCGACGAGTAGCCTCGCTCGCCGACCAGCTCCTCACCCCAGGAGTTGACCAGCTCCGCGACGTGAACGTAGATCGCCTTCCCGTCCGCCTCCAGGTCCTGGATCTCGGCGGACGAGGGATTCGAAGTCTTGACCAGCACGAAAACCCCGGCGCCAAGTTCCCCGGCTTGGTCAACGAAGGGCAGCACGCCGTCGCTACCCAGCCACGGGCCGACTGTGACCGCATCAGGTGGGCGCATCGCCTCCGGGAGGTACTGGCTGAACCCGCCGCTGGCATACGCCTTGGCGGTAGAGCTGATGTCGCTGCGCTTCGCGTCAACCAGAGTCAGCAGCCCCAAGCGTGTGCTTCGGGTTATCAGGTGATACAGCAACTCAGGCCCTCGGGGCGAGAGCGCCTCGAAAAACGCGGAGTTGAACTTGACCGCCACCGCTGCTCTTGCCACCGAGCCAAGGACGGCCTCGCAGAAGGCCCGCACCACCTTCAGGACGTCGTCCTCGCTGTACCACCCCGGCTCCACGAGTTCCACCATGAGATGCGCCGGCAGCCGTCCGAAGACCGGGTCAATGCCCACGCACACCCGGCTGTTCTTCTCCCCAATGGCCGCCATCAGGCGGTCGGCGAAGTTCTCTGCCATCTCAGGTCTGCCCCGTTCGGCGATGCTTCGCCACGCCGTGCGCCATCATTGCCTCTACGACGGCCCCGCGGATCTCGCCCGCGATCTCATCGCGGTCCGCCTCGGTCCTGCCCTCGAAGCGCATAACCAGCTCCTCGCCGGTGTTCGAGGCCCGGATGAGGCCCCAGCCGCCCTCGAAGCTGATCCTCGCCCCGTCCACCGTGTTCATCTCGTGGTCGGGCCTGAAGGTCTCGACCACATCGGCCACCACCGCGAACTTGACCTCATCCGGGCACTCAAGCCGCTCCTCCTCGGAGGTGTAGTACCTGGGCGCTTCCTCCATCATCTCCCGCAGGGAGGCCTCCTGGCCGCTCAGGGCCTGGGCCAGGTTCGCGGCGCAGAAGGCGGCGTCGTCGAACTTGACGTCAGGGTCGTCAAAGAAGATGTGCCCGGTGGTCTCAAAGCCCAGCGCGGCGCAGACCTCATCCATCTCCGCCAGGATGAACGGATACCCGCAGGCCGCCAGCGACACCTCGCCACCGCGCTCGCGCACGTAGTCTATCGTCGTCTGCGAGCAGCGCACCTCGGAGACAAAGGTCGCCGGCCCGCTCTCCAGGATGTGCCCGCACAGGGCGATCGCGTACTTGTCCGGCGAGATCATCTCGCCGCGATCGTCCAGCACTGCCAGCCGGTCGCCGTCGGCGTCAATCGCCATCCCCAGGTCGGCGCCGGAGGCCTTGACCTCCGCGGTCAGCCTCTCAAGCGCGCCGGGCTCCAGCGGGTCCGGCGGGCGGTTGGGGAAGCTCCCGTCCGGCTCGGGGAAGAGCGTGCTCACCTCGCAGCCGATGTCCCGCAGAAGGCGGGGCGCATTGAAGGTCCCGCAGCCGTTGCCCAGGTCGAGGCAGATCCTCAGGTCGCAGTCACCCGAGAACTTGCCCGCGCACACCTCGAAGTACTCCTCGTAGATGTCGCGCCGCTCGTAACAGCCGCTGCCCTCGCGGAACTCTCCAGCCTCGGCGACGGTCCTGAGCCCGGCAAGCTCCTCGCCGTAGAGCGGGTACTCTCCCACGCGCAGCTTCATCCCGTTGAACTCGGCGGGCTTGTGACTGGCCGTGACCCCCACGCCACCGTCGCATTCCCACCTGCCGATGGCGAAGTACACCAGCGGGATCGGAACCTGCCCGACGTCTATCACGTCGCAGCCGGACTGCACAAGCCCCTCCGCCGCCGCCTCACACAACTCCTCCGAGGAGGGGCGCAGGTCACGCCCGACGACCACGCGCGGTCTGCCCTCGGCCACCAGCTTGCCGGCGAGGG
This sequence comes from uncultured bacterium, assembly GCA_965603135.1. Taxonomy (GTDB): domain Bacteria; phylum Armatimonadota; class Zipacnadia; order Zipacnadales; family UBA5352; genus CBFDBV01. Next base: position 2,373 of record CBFDBV010000402.1, on the reverse strand, counting down.
CGCGGGCGATGCGACCTATCACCTCAGGTGTGATGCTCTCGCCGACCGTGCCCCGGATGTCGTAGGCCCGGAATATGTTGGGGTCGAGCGCCATCTGGCCGGGCATCGGCGCGCTCCTTTGTCAACTCCTGGCGGAGGCCTCGGGCGCGGTGGGCTTGTGAGCGAGGACAATGAGCATACGCTCATGGCCCTCGAAGGGCGTTCCCTGATAGTCGCCGCAGGTCGCGTCCACGACCAGGCCCGCGCGCTCGAACATCTCCACCAGCTCCTCGAGGCCGTAGAGCCGGATGGTAGCGCGGTAGAGCGTCTCCTCAGGACGGTCCGGTCTGCTCCAGGTGCTGCAAAGTCTGTGCCTCTCGCGGTTATAGTGGCAGCACATTACGGCCGGGCTGCCATCGGCCAGCGCCACCCGCAGGTGCTGCGGTGCGAAGAGTATCTGATGCTCGCGGTTGCGCGTCTCCAGCAGGAACTTGCCGGCCGCTCGCAAGCAGCGCGCGGTCTCAGCCAGCACCCGCTGGTCCGCGCCCTCGTCCTCGAAGTACCCGAAGCTGTTGAAGAGGTTGAGCGCTACATCAACTGACGCCGAGCGCAGCGGCAGGTTCGCGGCGTCTGCCCGCACTGCCAGCAGCCTGCGGTCATCTCCCCCGGCACGCCTTGCCGCGGCCAACATCATCTCGGAGGCATCCACCCCCACGACCTCGAAGCCCGCCTCAGCGAGGGGCAGGGCATGCCTGCCCATCCCGCAGCAGATGTCGGCGATGAGTTGGCCCGGCTTGAGTTCGAGCAGGCCCGTGAGGCCCTCGACCTCCCGCTCCGTCTCCTCGGGGTGGGGAAAAAAGGAGAGCGGAATACTGTCCTCGCTCTCGAAGAACTCCCGCCACCATGTGCGCTGCATCAATCACCCCGCTCACCTTCGGCCCTCCGGGGGCCTGCGCATCTGCCCCCGTTTTGTGACCTCCTGTAGGTCGGAGCTCCTGGCCTGTCCGCCGACTTGTCCCCCGTAGCCTTGGCGAAGGCGGGCTCCGACAATGCCTCGTCGGGGGTTATGAAACCACTTCTAGCCCCGATTATTCCCGTAGGTCGGCCTGCGCGTGACGAGAATCGTCAGGCGCAGGTGAAAGCGCGCGACAGCGCGCTTTCAGCTTCCAGCCCGACAAGAGCCCTCAAAGCAAGTCCGCGAGGTCAACGAACTCGTCATCCTCATCGTCCCGTGGCCGCTGGCGCTGCTCTTCCATCAGCGCGACCACCCTGGCCGCCTGACCCGCCAGCACACCGACGAGGTCCCCACTCGCCTCGCTGAAGTCGCCGGTCTCGTGATCGAAGAAGGCCACCACACCTCGCACCGTGTCCTCCAGGATCATGGGGGTGACGAGGGCGGACTGAACCCCGAGGAAGCCCAGGTAGTCATCGTCGGCCACCGGGCCCGCCAGCAGGTCGTTCTCGATGCGAGCGACGCCCTCGGCAGCGACCCGGCCCAGCATACCCTCGCCGAGGAACACCTGGGCCTCGGTGACATCTCGCTCAGAGAGGCCCACGCCCACGACCCCCCGCAGTCGTCCGGCCCGGCCGTCAACCGTGTAAGCCGCTGCCGCTCGGGCTTGCGTTAGTTGCAGTCCGGCGCCCAGTATGTGGCGCAGCGTTTCCACCGGCCCGCGATCCTGGCTGAGCTGTTTGCCCAGCTCTACGAACGCGGTCACTTCGTCGGTCGCCAGGCGCGTACGATCTCGCATCTGATCCTGCTGCGCCACCAGCTCCTCGTTCGCCTCGCGCATCTCCTGGCAAAGTTGGCGATTGCGCTCGCGAAGCTGCTTGCCCTCCAGCCCGCGCCGCACGGTCCTGACCAGGTCACGGGCACTGAAGGGCTTGCGCAGGTAGTCGTATGCCCCCAGGCGGACCGCCTCCATCGCCGTCTCCAGGGAGGCGAAGCCCGTGATGAGCACGATCACGGTGTCGTCGTTGCGCTGGTGCATTGCCGACAGCAGCGTCAGGCCATCGCTGTCCGGCAGCACGATATCGAGCACGCCGGCATCGAAGTCAGTTCGCTGCAAGGCGCTCAGCGCAGCCTCGCCGGTGCCGGCGAGGCTGACCTCGTAGCCGGCCCGCTCCAGCGCCTCGCCGCAGACCTCTTGCACGTTCGGGTCATCGTCAACCAGCAGGATACGAGCCTTGCCGGCCTGCTCAGGTTCGATCATACAGCCCCCCACCCGATCGGCCTGCCGGGCCGCGTGCCGTCAGGGCCGTTTGCCGTCAGGAGGGGCCGGACTACCGTCCGGCCCAGTCGTTCCTTCAGATCAAAGCCCGCAAGATCGCTGTGTGCCGTACGGAGGGCGGGGCTTCAGCCCCGCCGGCGGTGGCCTGTGGTGGGCCGTTCAT
>CBFDBV010000401.1:0-4641 GCA_965603135.1 uncultured bacterium | reverse complement strand
GGGCGTACTCACGCCGGCTGGCGGTCAGCGCGGCAGCACCTCGAAGCCCATTTCCAGGAAGTGCTTGTCCAGAGAAACGGCGCGACTGACTTCAAGCTCGTGCATGATCGTGAAGCTGATTGCGTCAACGAGGTCGAAGTCGTGTTCAGGCCTTGAGGCGAACAGCGCCCACGCCTCCTCCAGGATCTCGGCCGAGGGGTGTACGATCTCGCACAGTAGGTTGTCGCGCACGGCGTGGCCGAACTCCAGCGCCGTGGGCTTGTCTGCGCGCTTCGTCAACAGACTGGCTGTCTCCGCCAGCACGAAGGTGCTCAGGCAGAACGCACCCTCGTAGGAGGACATGACTGCCATCGCGTCCTCGTGCCGACTGTCGCGGGAGTTGAAGAACGCATACCAGAAGCTGCTATCCACGTAGACCTGCTTCAATCCTCGTGGTCCTCGCCGTAGAGATAGTCGTGGAAGTTCTCGCCTGAGACCTCATCGTCGCTGATCATCCCTGCCAGGCGCATGATCTTCTCTCGTTCATCCCCGAGCACACCGACGATCTCGTCCAGCGGATCAGGCTCTCGGGCGCCCTGCCTGTTGTTCTCGATGTCCGAGTCTACGAGTGCGCGCACAACCTCAGCCACGCTGCACTTCCGCTTCTCAGCCTCTTTGCGCAGGTACTCACGCTGCGGCGGCTCCAGGAAATCCAGCGCCAGCTCATCTCTTGCCATTGCTACCACCCCTCGCGTGCATCATACACGATAGCCCGTCGGTGCTTCCGCGGGCTGTGATGGGGCGTCCTCTTTTCCGTAGAGGTAGTCGTGGAAGTTCTCGCCCGTAACCACGCCGTCGCCCTCGATCATGCCCACGATTCGGTCCAGCGGCTCACCGCCTCCGCGGCGTGCCTCGCCGAGTGTTGTCAGCTTTCGCTTCCTGGCCATGCCCATCACCTCTTCAGGTTTGTACAGAGTATAACAGTTCGTGCGTCGGTGCGCAAACCTGCGTCGGCGGAATGCGACAGGGCGGAAGGTCAAGAGCCCTTCCGCCCCGTGGTCTCTGCGGTCAAGTTGCGCAGGTCAGTCGCTCTCCAGCCACGGCATCATGGCCCGGAGCTCTGCGCCGACCTCCTCGATCAGGTGGTCCTGCTCCTGGCGCAGCAACGCATTGAAGACCGGGCGGCCGCTCTGATTCTCCAGGATCCACTCTCTGGCGAAGCTGCCATCCCGGACCTCGGCCAGCATCCGCCTCATCTCCGCGCGCGTCTCCTCGGTGATGATGCGCTTCCCGCGCGTCAAGTCGCCGTAGGTGGCGGTGTCCGACACGCCCACTCTCATCCCGTGAATGCCCCGGTTGTAGATGAGGTCCATGATGAGCTTGAGCTCGTGGCAGACCTCGAAATAAGCGATCTCCGGCTGATAGCCCGCCCCGACCAGGGTGTCGAAGCCCGCCTTGATCAGCTCGCTGACGCCGCCGCAGAGCACCGCTTGCTCGCCGAACAGGTCGGTCTCGGTCTCCTCCTCGAAGGTGGTCTCGATGACGCCGGCCTTGGTGGCCTTGATGGCCTTGGCGTAGGCGAGGCCGAGCTGCTTGGCCTGCCCCGTGTAGTCCTGGAAGACCGCCAGCAGCGAGGGCACACCGATGTCGGTGAGGTAACACTCGCGCACCAGCGCCCCGGGGCCCTTGGGGGCGATCATGAAGACGTCCACGGTCGGCGGCGGCACGATCTGCCCGAAGTGGATGTTGAAGCCATGCGAGAACACGAGCGCATCGCCCTCAGCCAGGTTGGGCTCGATGGCGCCCTTGTAGACGGCCGCCTGCACGTGGTCTTGCGTCAGAATCTGGATGATCTGAGCCTGGGCGGCGGCGTCCTCGGCGCTCATCGGCTCCCAGTCCTCGGCGACGGCGCGCTCGTAGTTGGGCGTGCCCTCCAGCTCGGCTACCACCACGTCGCAGCCGCTGTCGCGCAGACAGAGCGACTGCGCGCCGCCCTGAATGCCGTACCCGATGATCGCTATCTTCCTGCCATCGAGCAGACTCAGATCCGCGTCATCGTCATAGTACATATTCGCCATCTTGGGTCTCTCCCTTCGGCACTGATCGAACTCGCCGTCCCAAGGGGCGGCTAATGTGATGCTTCGTCGGTCTGTGAAGTGACATCGCGATGCTGCGAGGGCGGGAACACAACGCGCCGGTAGAAGGCCCCGAGCATCGCGCCGACCACTATGAAGATCGCGGCGCTTAGCAGCAGCGTAGCCACGCTGTGCAGGCCAGCGCGGCCCGTCTCCGGGTCATAGCGGACCAGATGGCCGTAGAGCAGCCACATCGCGTAGATGATGGGTCCGAGCAGACCCCCCGCCAGGCCCCGCCAGGCGCCGCGTGCCGGTGCGCGAGCCGCGGCACCCGCGACGGCCCCCACCAGCAGGCCTGCCACCGGCAGCGCCCAGGCGAGGATGGTGATCACGCGATGGGCCTGTTCAATGGTCACGAGTTCTTGCATTTCGGACATCCGACCTCGGACACCCGACATCCGACCAACGGCTAACGGCATTGCGCCATGCTGATGTCCCGCGTGCTAGCGACCTTCGAGGAGGTCGTCAATGCGCACGCCGTTGATGACCAGGCCGTCTATCTCGCAGTTCTCGAGCTTCACGTCAGAGAAGTCTACGTTCCGGAAGCTGCAATCCTCAAAGCTGCCGCGATAGAAGCGGCTGCCTTTGAAATCACAGCCCTCGAAGTTGCCCCCGTCGAACTCGACATTTCGCCACCGGCCGCGTGGGGCCTCCACGTACTCGAAGTCGAGCCCGCGCAGCTCGACCTGCTCGCACTCGATGTCCCCCAGATCGCACCAGCGGAGCTTGAGGTCCTTCAGCTCGGAGCGCTCCAGGCTCAACTCGTCCACCGTGAGGTAGCTGCCCTGAAGCCCTTTGATGGTCACGCGCTCCATGCTGGCGTCATCCAGCAGCACGTCGTACCACTTGCTGCGATTGAGCTTGCAGCTCTTGAGGCTCAACAACGGGCTGTCCTGGATGTTGAGCAGTTGCACCTCGGCAAAGTCGCAGTCATCGAAGCTGGCGCGGCGCAGGTTGCAGCCCTTGAAGCTGGCGTCCTGGAGGTCCACGTTCTCGAACTCGGCGCCGCGCATGTCCACGTCGTCAAGCTCCGCCTCCTGCATGTGCGTGGACTGGAGACGCAGCGCTCTCATAGAGCCGGCCACGATGACGCTGCCATCGAGGTCCACGTCGGACAGGCTGCAGCGGCTCATCAGCACATCGTTGAACTTGCCCGCTCCGAGGTTGACGTCGTCGAAGATTGACTGCCCCAGGTTCGCGCGCTGGAAGGTGCTCTCCGTCATCACCACGTTGCCGAAATGAGACTGCCGCAGCAGGCTGTCGGTGAACCGGGCCTGTGTGAGGTCCAGCGCTGCGAAGCTCTCCGCCGTGCGGTCCTTCAGGTCCAGCATGGTCGGGTCAGGAGGCTGTTGCGCCTCATCAGCAACCGCAAAGCCAGGGAGAACTATCACGCTGACCAGCACCAGAAGACAGCGAGACATATACACTTGAGCCACCTCCTCAGTAGGGGCCCCGGACGCGAGTACTTGCGCCGGTGCGTGTCATCAGGAGACGGCAATTCGCGCGCCAGGCTGTGCGAACCGGGCTCGTCAGGTCGCCTGGACACCGCGGCTAAGCACGATCTTGCCGGTGCGCACCATCTCCTGAATGTCATAGTCCTGCATGAGGCGGACGAAGGCGTCGATCTTCTCCTTGTCGCCGATGAGCTGAATGACCACCGTCCCGTTGCCGATGTCCACGACGTCGCCGCGGAAGATGTCGCAGATCTGCACGATCTCGGCCCGGTGTGCTGCCTCGGCAGCGACCTTGCACAGGCACAGCTCGCGCTCGACCATGGCGTCCTCGGTGTGATCGAGCACTCGCACAACGTCGTGCAGCTTGCCGACCTGCTTGCAGACCTGCGCCAGCGTGGCCTCGTCGCAGGTGGTGGTGACGGTCATACGGGAGATCGCCTCGTCCTGGGTGGTGCTGACCGCCAGGCTGTCAATATTGAACCCCCGGCGCGCGAATAGCCCGGCAACGCGAGCCAGCACGCGGGGCCGGTTCTTCACGAGCACGGATATCGTATGCTCAGTTGGCATCTGCTCAGTCTCCTTTTCGCGGTGTGAGGCTCTTCCTCTGTCAGGCTGGCAGCCGCAGGCCTACTCGGGGGCCCGCTCCATGATCTCCTCGTAGGACTTGCCGGCCGGGATCATCGGGAACACGTTCTCCTCCTGAGCGACCACGAAGTCCATCACCACCGGCACGTCGTCCACCTCCAGCGCCTTCTCGATGGCAGGGGCCACCTCGTCAGGCTTGGTGATCCTCATCCCGACCGCCCCGTAGGCCTCCGCGACGCGCACGAAGTCGGGATTACCGGTCAAGTCCACGCCACTGTAACGCTTGTCGAAGAACATATCCTGCCACTGCCGCACCATCCCCAGATACGAGTTGTTGAGGATGAGGATCTTGATGGGCAGCTTGTTGATGACGCCGGTGGCAAGCTCCTGGATGCACATCTGAATCGAGCCGTCGCCGGCGATGTCGCAGACCAGGTCATCGGGCCTGCCCACCTGAGCGCCCAGGGCCGCCGGATGGCCGTAGCCCA
>CBFDBV010000400.1:0-4655 GCA_965603135.1 uncultured bacterium | reverse complement strand
TCAGGTCCTGGTAGACCTGCTGCCCGAACGCCTCTAACCCGACCAGCCGCTGCCTCTCGGCATCCCACTCGCACGGGTACTCGAAGACCGGCAGCCCGGCGTCACCGACCTCCTGCTTCAACTCGGCCAGCCTCTGCGTCCGCTGCCCCGCAAGCAGTTCTGCCTGCTCCTCGCCGTCCTTCTCGATGTCGTCGTCCGTCGCGAACTCCCGATAGCCTCCAGCACGCGCCGGGCCCTCAGGGATGGCCGCAGTGGCTTCGGGGTCGCGGAAGTAGAAGTACTGGTACAGGTCGCGGTCGGGCTCGTCCACCGCTGCGTAGTGGACCTCATCGGCGGTGATGGAGCGGTTCTCGCCGGGGGGCACCCAGCCGTACCGCCCGCCCAGGATGCAGATGAACCGTGGGCGGCACTCGTCAATGATTTCCTGGCACACTTGCAGCGCATCTTGCTCAGAGGTCACGCCCCAGCGCAGGTCCACATCCGCGAGGTGGATGCGCCGCTTGAGCAGCTCCTCACGCAGGCGCGGGAACACGAACCGCACCAGGTGATCCCTCTCCCCCTGCATATCCCTGAAGGTGGAGGAGATAAACACTCTGACTGTCCGCCAACCGACCGCCATGCCTCTCACCCGCCCAAGCCAGTGTCATGCGCTGCTAGAGCACTTACCTGCCGCATGCCGTTCGCCGTTTCCCGCCTCTCGCCTCTCGCCTCCCGCCTCCGCCGTACGCCGTTCCCTATTCCCGTTTCCCCATTCCCTATTCCCCGCCGTCCTTGCCGTTCGCCGTTTCCCCATCCCCCATTCCCTATTGCCCCTTCCCCGCCGTCCTCAGCTCCTGGCTGATGCGGTGCAGGTAGGCCGGAAGCCGCACGCCCAGGCGGAAGAAGAGTGCCCAACTGATGCCCATACCCACCACGAGCCACTGTATGCTGCCGAAGAGCAGATAGATCAGCAAGCCCCACATGGCCGGGGCCTCGGCCAAGGCGGCCAGCATCGTGACTCCGCGCTGGAGGCTGGGCGCGTCCCCCTTCGCGAGCCCTGCCCGCTCGAAGCGCAGAGACACAATTAAGAGTACGAAGGAGAGGAGCAAGAGCGCTCCGCCGAAGATCCTCTCCGATGTCGGGTAAGAAACCGGGCGGTACTGCACTACCAACTCGAGGAAGGCAACTAGACCCCCGTAGACCAAGGTCGAGGCGAATACCACGCCGACGATGACTTGGGTGATGGTGACGTAGCGCTGGTAGGCGGCGCACGGATAGCCGCAGTAGGGGCATTGCCCCTGCTCGCCGGGCTGCTCGAACTGCTGCGCGCATCCGGGGCAGGTCATCTCGGCTGTGCTCTCCCGGCAGGTGTCACTCGGCGCCGGCATCCCCACGTTCCGCGGCCGTGCACGTTGGCTCCTCCTTCGACGGGGGAGTTCAGCTTCCGCGCTTGAGGTGGTCCGCCAGCTCGCCCAGCGCCACCTCGACCTGGTCACCCGTCGCCATGTCGCGGACGGCGACGACACCCCGAGCGATCTCGTCCCCGCCCAGGATCACCGCGTGCGCGTAGCCCTCCGTGTCGGCGAAGCGCAGTTGGGCGCGGATGCTGCGGCGGCGGTAGTCAATCTCCGCCGGGAGGCCGGCCCGGCGCAGCTCGTGGAGCAGCTTGTAGCCGGGCAGCCAGGCCTCCTCGCCGAGCGCCACGAGGAAGATACCCTTAAGGGTATCTTCCTCGTGGCCGGTCCCGAGGGCCTCTCTGACCAGCAGCAGGCGCTCGATGCCGATGCCGATGCCGACGCCCGGCGTAGGCGGCCCACCGCACTGCTCGATCAGCCCATCGTAGCGCCCGCCGCCGCCGATGGAGTCCTGCGCACCCAGAGCATCGTGCTGGAACTCGAAGGCGGTCTTGGTGTAGTAGTCGAGCCCGCGCACGATGCGCGGGTTGACCTGGTAGGCGATGCCCAGGGCATCCAGGTGGGCCCGCACCTGCGCGAAGTGCTCAGCGCACTCCTCGCAGAGGTGATCGAGCATCTTCGGCGCGTCGGCGGTGAGGGCCCGGCACTGCTCCTGCTTGCAGTCGAGCAGCCGGAGCGGGTTGGTCTCGTAGCGCCGCTGGCAGTCGCGGCACATCTCGCCGAGCTGCGGTGCGACTGCCGCCTTGAGGCGCTCGACGTACGCCGGCGCGCAGTTCGGGCAGCCCACGGAGTTGATCAGCAGCCGCACGCCCTCGATGCCCAGCTCCCCGCAGAAGGCCAGCGTCAGGTCAATGACCTCGGCATCAACGCCCGGGTCCGCCGAGCCGATCGCCTCCACGCCCGCCTGGTGGTGTTGGCGGAAGCGCCCCGCCTGGGGGCGGTCCTGGCGGAAGATGGGGGCGATGTAATACAGCTTGACCAGGCGCTCGCGGTCCTGGCCCTGGAGGTTGCCCTCGAGAAAGGCCCGAACCGTCGGCGCCGTGCCCTCCGCGCGTAAGGTCAGACTGCGCCCGCCCTTGTCCTCAAAGGTATACATCTCCTTGGCGACGATGTCAGTGTCCTCGCCGATGGAGCGCACGAACAGATCCGTGTCCTCGAAGGCGGGCGTGCGGATCTCCTCGTAGCGGTAGCGAGCACAGACGCGGCGGAAGGCCTCCTCCAGCCGGCGCCAGCTTGCCACCTCGTCCGGCAACACATCGAATGTGCCCTTCGGCCGTTGATAGCGCATCTGTGAGGTCCTCCGGGTACGAAAGCCGCCCGTCGCGGTCTGCGCGGGCGTCTTGGGCAGTGCTAGTACGTGGGAGCCGCCCGCTCTAGGTCGAGCGGTTCTTGCTCTTCGCATCCTCGTCGTCAGGGGGCAACAGCTCGCCGTGCGTGGCAGCCTCCGCGAGGCGCTCGTAATAAGGATGCCTGGAGAAGATGAAAAGCTGATAGGACAGCGCCAGCAACAGCAGTTGAGCGGCATGGCTGAGCTCGAGGCCCAGGAGAACCGCGCAGATGGCCGCCAGGCCGACCAGCACCCCCAGCACCGTCATAGTGTCGGCGGAGGCAGTTACCGTGCGCAACGCAATGTCGCTGTGCTCGCGCAGCCGCGCGCGGTGGCTGGCACTCTGCGCCCATGAGCTGGGCGAGCGCTCCAGGTCCGCGCCGGCGGCGCGGAAGATCCTGCGGGCAATGTGATCGGAGCTCGTCCAGCGCCCGTCAACGTAGAAGGCAGCCAGGAACACCGCCGCGCCGAAGCCCAGCACGATCTCAAAGGCCAGCCTGGTCGCCTGCTTGCCCTGCACCGGCCCGGGCGGCGCCGCGGTCACCGCGAGCATGACCATCACCGCACAGGCCGCCAGCGGCACCAGCCCCCAGGTGACCCAGCGGTGCATCAGATGCTCGTGAAGCTTCTGGACGTTGTCTTGCGGCCCCTGGGCCATAACGGGTCACTTCGTGGGTGGGAGTTCGCTTCGTTCGCGCCCCGCTGCGACGGGGGGAGTATAGCAAGAAGGCGGGGGCGGTGTCAAAGGGAAAGTGGCGAGTTGCGAGTAACGACGAACGACGGCAACGGCGTACCGCGGAGGCGAGAGGCGGGAAGCGAGAAACAACTGCGCTTCAGCAACGGCGGCGGGCCCGCCTTCGCCAAGGCTACGGCGCGTAAACTTGCAAGCCCGCCCCAGGGGACAGTGGGTAAGCATGGGCCGGGCGCGCGAGGGGCGGGGCAAGTAGCGGGCGGCCTCGGGCGCATCGCGCAGACGAGGGCGTCCGCGCCACGATGGGCGCCCTCTGTTGCGTTTTCGTTGACAGGGAGCAGAAGGGTGGGTATAATGAGTCTGAGAATACTACCTCGTAAGGCCCTGGGTGGCGCGGGGCAGGAGGCGATGGCTTGGAGCGTCTCTGGGCTCCGTGGCGGCTGGACTACGTCACCAGCCAGCAACCCGAGGGCTGCATCTTCTGCCGCAAGCTCGCCGCGGACGACGACGTAGCTAACCACGTCCTCTACCGCGGTCAACATAACGCGCTGCTGCTCAATACCTTCCCATACAACAGCGGCCACCTGATGGTCGTAGCATACGCGCACGTCGCAGAGCTGACCGAACTGCCGCCCGAAGCGCGAGCGGAGATGATGGAGCTCGCCGCCATCGCCGCAAAGGCCCTGAAACAGGCGCTGCACTGCGACGGGCTGAACATCGGGATGAACGTCGGGCAGGCGGCGGGGGCAGGTATCAGTGAGCATATCCACCTGCATATCGTGCCCAGATGGCAGGGGGATACGAACTTCATGGCCACCGTCTTCGGCACGCGAGTGGTGCCGCAAAGCCTGGATGCATCCTACGAGCAGTTGGCGCCGATAATAAAAGAGGTGGCGGAGGTTTCGGCGGGCAATGGGTAACGGCAGTGGCGAGTGGCGAGTAGCGAGTGGTGAGAGACGACGAGTGAAGGCAACGGGGAACGGCAAGGCAAACCGTACGGCGGAGGCTGGAGGCGAGAGGCTGGAAACGACAAACGGCGAACGGCGGGCAATGGGCAATCGGTAATCGGGAACGGCAACGGCGCACAGGCGAGGGCGCCTGTGCCACGATACGACGGGGACGGCAAGGGACGGGAACGGCAGGCGAACGAAAGGGGTAAGACAATGCGAACTCATAGACTGACGCTTGTGGTCGCGAGCGTGGCGCTGATCGCAGGTGCGGCTCTGATAGTCTCCGATGCGCA
>CBFDBV010000399.1:0-4664 GCA_965603135.1 uncultured bacterium | reverse complement strand
GGGTAGAGGTAGAAGCTCAGGACGCCGTCCTCCAGGGCTATCTCCTTGGGGTGCATGTCGGTGAAGTACTGCATGCCCGCGCTGAGCATCCACGGCGCCTCAGCGGGGTAGAACTGAAGCGAGCCAGCCGCGCGCTCGGCGGTGGCGATCTCGGCATCTCCCTGGCGCACCTGACAGACGAACTCGCGGAACTCCGGGCCGGGGCCGTTCCACAGGCGCGTCTCCTCCTCCGACTGGTACTGCCTGCGGTGCTCCTCGTAGAGCTTCTTGAAGTCGGGGTTGTCCAGGTCGCGGATGCGCTCTTCCGGTTCCGGGCCGCGCTGGAGCAGGCTGCACGACTGCCCCCTCGCCGCCAGGGCCACCGGCTCGTCGTCTTTGATGCCGAAGACCAGCCTGCCCGCGCCGTCGGTCAGGGGCAGGTCCAGGGAGATGAAGGGCGTGTCCACGAAGATCTCCCCCGTGTCCTGGATGAAGGTGTGATCAATCTCTATGAGGGGCAGCCCCACGTAGAAGCGCAGACGCACCAGGTAGTCGAGCGCCGTCTGCACAGGCGAGGTCGCCTGTGCCACGGTAATGGGGCCATGCTTGCCCTCGATGCGCAGGACCGCGCGCACCGGGCCTGACTCCTCGACGGTGAAGGTGGCCGGGGCTCCCGCCGATGACGCCCCACCCTGCGGCCCGCTTCGCGGCCCGCTCTCCGCAGCCACAGCCCCGCCCACGCGCAGGCCGAGTTCCCCTCGGCCCTCAATGACTCGCTCCTCGTCGCTGAACTGCCCGTCCCCATCCAGGTCCAGCGACACTTGCTCGAACAGCCGGAACCGCCGCTTGCTCAGCACCGCGCGCAGCGGACCCGTGACGACTTCGATCCGCTCGTCGTCCTCGGTCACGCGAAGGGGCGCGGACGCCGCGCTTTTCGGCGCGTCTTCGCCGTAGACGAGCCTGAGCTGCTGGCAGGCAGTGTCAGCCAGGAAGGTGAGCAGCAGCGTCTGCACACTGTTGTCGAAGCCCCACCAGCGGCTGGTGACCGTCGCCTGAAGAGGCAGGGCCCGGCCGTCCTCGTCGAGCAGCGACACGCGCGAGGCATCCGTTAGTTCGCCGCGCGGGAACGGAACAGCGACCGTCACCGGAACTGGCACAAGCGCTACCCCCGCGGGATTGCTGCGGTACAGCGCCACCTCCTGTGCGCCGGCGGTCGTCATACCCAGCACACTCGCGCCGGCCACGCACAACAGTCCCTTCGTCCGTGCCACGACACCCATCTGAGCCAAGCTCCCCTCAACGGCTGGCGCTGCGGTCTTTCAGACTCGTGTCATCCACACGTGAGACTCGGCCGTGCAACTCCGACTTACGAGATGTTGGCCCTCTCCTTGGCGTTAGCTGCGGTCGTTGTCGTTCCCCACCGCCGATTGCCCGTCCCCTGCCGTTGGAGCCTCTTCCTCAGGGGGTGTCCCCACTCCTGCCTGCGTGGGGGTGATGAACCTTGCTGACATAACATAGATTTCGCGCAGATGCAATTCCCCTCCCCTCAGGGCAGGACTCACCACGCCTAGTGAGGAATGATGACAATGGCCGCGCCGCCAGAGACGAGTTGGTCCCACCCGCTTGCCGGGCCGCGCAGAGGACGAGTCTGCGGAGGCGACCTGGATGCCGAAGAGAAAGCCGATACCGGACCCCACGCTCCCTCGCATCTGTATGTATGTGCGAGTCCTGGAGAGCCACCAGGAGGCGAACATCTCCTCGGCGGCCATCGCTGAGGCCGCCGGCGTCAACGCCGCGCAGGTGCGCAAGGACCTCTCTTTCTTCGGACAGTTCGGTCAGCCGGGCGTGGGATACGATGTCGGCGAGCTGCAGGTCGCGCTGAAGCGGATGTTGGGCCTGGATCGCGAGCGGAATGTGATAATCGTCGGCGCCGGCGCGCTGGGCTCGGCACTCATCGGCTACCCCGGCTTTGAGGGCCGCGGCTTCCGCATCGTGGGCATCTTCGACAGCAACCCCGCGAAGGTGGGCCACCGGCTGCGGGGATACCCCGTTCTCCCGATTGACGAACTCCCTGAGCAGCTCGCGGCCCTGAGCGCGCAACTGGGAGTGATCGCGGTGCCCCAGGCGGCTGCGCAGAGCGTCGCCGACACCCTCGTGGAGGCGGGCATGACGGCGATCCTCAACTTCGCGCCGGTGTCGCTGAGAGTGCCCGACTCGGTCGCGTTGCGCAACGTGGACCTGACGCAACACCTGGAGTGCCTCGCCTACTACCTGGAGGACTGAGCGAGCCACGAGTTGCGAGCCAACGGCAGAGGCAGGATGTCCGACCTCGGCGTGTTGCTGGCCGCTGTTGATGGGCTGCATCCGCAGATAGGAAGCGAGAGAGATGGCTGAGACGCCCCGGCGCTTCGAGACCCCGCAGCACTGGTACGATCAGACCACCCGCTGGGTGGGCCTGAGGCCCGCGCCGATCCGGGCCAGCATCCAGCCGGACGAGGTACGCGCCGGCGACGCGGCTGAGTGGGTCGTCACCGTGACCGCCGACGGGGCGGACCTGCCCCGGGGCAGTCACCTGGCCCTGGAGATACCCATCTACTGGTACATGGAGCTGGGCCGGCCGTATCCGGTGAGGGAGGAGCTGGTGCCCTTCGGGGAGGAAAGCGCGGGCATGTCCGCCTTCGTCAGCGCGCGCAGCAGCGTTGAGGGGCTGTCATTGCCGCTGGCGATCTCGAACACCGGGCGCTTCTACGTGGTGGACGTGGTCATCGAGGGGGGCGACCTGCCCGAGGGCGAGAGCATCGAGATCGTCATCGGCGAGGACACCGGCAGCCACGTCCGCGCGCAACATCACGCCCAGCGCGCCATCCTCTATCTCGGCGTTGACCTGTGCGACCCCAAGCGGTCGCCGGGAGACGGCTACTACCGGCAAGCGCCCGAGCATCCCACGGTGAACGTCACCGGCGCCTGGGCGGAGAGCATCAAGCTGGTGGCCCCCGCCATCGTCCGCCAGGGCGAGCCCTTCCCGGTCAAGGTGCTGCCGGTTGACGGCTACCACGAGAACCCGGCCACCGGCTACGAGGGCACGGTGCGTCTCCGCGGCGAGGGCGGGGCTGTGGCCGCGGGAAGCGCCCGCTTGCGGGCGCCGGGCGACGGTCGGCTTCAGGTCGTCGAGGAGCTGTCTTTCGACGGCTCGGTCGGGGCGCAGGAGGCTGAGGCGACACTGCTGGAGGGCGATACGGCCTATGTTGTCGCCTGTGACGCCGAGCGCGGCATCGCCGGCCGCAGCAACCCGGTCAGCGCGCCGCTGGCCGAGGGCCTGAGCATCTTCTTCGGCGACATCCACGGGCAGATGGATGACAGCATTGGCACCGGGGACTATGACGAGTACTACGGCTGGGCACGCGACGCCGAGCTGCTCGACTTCGCCGCGCCGGCCAACCACTACGGCGGCCGCCTGGACATCACCGATGATGTCTGGCGGAAGTGCGTGGACAAGACCAACGAGCACAATGACGCGGGGCGCTTCGTGGCGCTCCAGGGGTATGAGTGGGCCGCGCGCGGCGGTCACAAGAACGTCTACTGGCCCACGGACGATGCGCAGATCTACTGGGGCAGGCTGCCCGAGTACGACGACCCGGAGAAGCTCTGGGCGGCGCTGGAGGGCCAGGAAGCGCTCACCATCCCCCATCACGTCAAGTACATCGGCAATACCGACTGGGAGCCGCGCAACGACCGCTTCCAGCGGCTTGTCGAGATATGCTCGGCCTGGGGCATCTCGGAGAGCGGCGGGCCAAGGTCGGTGCAGGTGGCGCTGGCGCGCGGGCACCGTCTCGGCTTCATCGGGGGCACCGACACCCACCTGGGGCAGCCGGGCAGCGGGACCCACTGGGGCGTGGAGGGACGCGGCCTGGCGGCGGTCTATGCTCCCGAGCTGACCCGGCGCGCGGTCTTCGACGCGCTCTACGGCCGGCACTGCTACGCGACCACCGGCGCGCGCATCATCCTGAGCGTCACGCTCAACAGGCATCGGATGGGCGAGGAGCTGGCAGCCGAAGAACTTGACGGCCCTCGCGAGCTGAACATCACCGCCATCGGCACCGAGGAGATCGTGGCCCTGGAGATCGTGCGCAACAACGAGGTCGTCCATCGCGCCGAGCCGGGCGGACAGGTAGCCAAGGTCGCCTGGGAAGACACAGCGAACCTGGGCGACGTAGCCTTCCAGCCCAGCTACGAGGGCGATGTGCCCTTCGTGTACTACTACTGCCGCCTCTTGCAGGCCGACAGGCACCGCGCCTGGAGCAGCCCGATCTGGCTGAACCTGGGGTAACGGCCTCCCCTCATCCGACGATCACGACCGCGTAGGTGTCCAGGCCCGTCACCACGATGGCGCCATCGGAGCGTCTCTGCACGGTCGTTCCCTCGTCGGGCGTAGCCAGCTCGACTATGTCCACGTCCACCTCAATCCACGGGGCCAGGCGTACGACGGCCCGTGTGACGCCGGCCTTGTTGGCGTAGTTGAGCAGGTGCACGGCGAGCCGCCCGTCAGCCATGCGGTAGACATCGGCTCCCACGTAGGGGCTCGCCTGCACATTCACCGGCAGGCCGCGCGGCACGATCGCGGCCACCGCCGCCGCTATCTCCTGGTGCTTCTGCGGCAGATAGGGATGCAGCGGGCTGACGCGCCC
>CBFDBV010000398.1:0-4670 GCA_965603135.1 uncultured bacterium | reverse complement strand
CGACTTGCCAAGGTCATTGTGCTCCCACTCGAACACCTTGCGCTCATACAGCCCGACAACCGGGTCCGTGGGCACGCCTTCGCCTTTGAGTGCCACGCGGACCTCATAGCTGCCCTCGGTCAGCTCAGGCGTGTCAAAGAGCGCCTCGGCCACATAGTTCTCGAAGCTGAGGTCGCCGGTGAGCAGCGGCTGGTGGGTTCCCTGCTTGACGAATGTCAGTGCTGCCCCGGTCGCCTCGTCTTTCGAGGCCAGGGCCTTGATGTCCACGCGAACGAGCAGCTTCTGCTGATACGGATAGAAGCTGTACTGGAGCCCGACCGCCTGCTTGTCCTCCTTAACCAGCGCCCAGCGGTCCTCGGGCTCCGGCCGTTCCAAGCGCCACCGGAACTCCCGCAGGTAGAACACGCGCTGCTCGTCCGGCGTGCTCACGCGGATGATGGTGTGATGATCGCCCTCCGGCCCGCCGTGGCGCGGCTCGAAGGCCACGGTCTCCTTCCCGCCCGCGAGCACCGCCAGGCCCGCCGTATGCTCCTCGGGCGGATTGTGATGCCACGTGTCCGACAGAAAGACCGTCACCGCCAGGTCCTCTTCGCCCGGGTTGGCGACCGCAAGCTCTATCCGCGGCTTCTCCTCCCCCCGCAGGCCCATCACCTGGACGACCGGCGCGTCGGCCTCGAAGCTGATGCGCGGCATCGTCGCCACGTCGTCGAAGGCCGCCCGCACGCTCTCCCAGCAGGCCTGATCGTGCTCCCGCTTCCAGTTGCGCCCCATGCGCAGGCCCCAGGGGCGCTTCAGGTCGCCAGCGGTCGCCCCGATCTCGCTCAGCGGTATCGCCAGCTCGACGTGCCACCAGCCCTCCAGCTTCTGGTTCGCGAACTGCCAGCTCTTCAGTCGCCAGGAGACATTGATGCGGTCCTGCGGCTTCGACTCATCGAAGCTGCGGTCGAACATCGCGCCCCGCTCGTTGACGATAAGGTGGAAGTAGCGCCGATCGCCCTCGGTGGCGCCCAGGTGCGGGTGGATGAAGAACTCCACGGAATCATCGCGCGTGGCGGCCCTGATGTCCCGGTCGCCGTCAGGGACGCCGCGCGTCAGAAGCTCGCCGCCCGGCGGCAGCTCCGAGAGGACCGCGATGAACAGGCTCTGCCCGTCGGAGCCCGCCCAGAAGATGGCCTCGCGGTCACAGAGCTTCATATCGTGGCGGCTGACCATCCCGACATTGCGCACCGCGCCGGCCCACTCCGCCTCGTCAATGAGCCCGTCAATGGTCGGCCCCGTCTTCATCATCGGCAGCGTGACCTGCGGCAGCGCCATGTCGGCCCGGGCCGCGGCCACTGCCGCCGCAAGTAAGACTGCGACCGCCAGGTGAAGCGAGACTCTCATTGGCCTTCCTCCGATGCTGCTGGGTTGAAGGTCTCAAAGAGCAGCCGGACTTCGTCCAGCGTCAGCGGCCTCCGGTAGATTGCCAGCTCGTCAATCAGCGTCTTCTCCCCACCCGTGGCGCCGACGGCCAGCCTGTCGAAGTAGCTCTCGTCGGGATTGCTCTTCACCGACGCGCTCTTGAACTCGCCACCATCAATCGAAAGCGACATCGTCGGCCAGCTCCAGTTCGCCACGATGAAGCGCCACTTGCCGAGCGGCCACTTCTCGGTGCCGACCATCAGGGTCTTGTTGCCGGTTACCTCCCCGCGTATCAGGTACTGGAAGCCCTCGTGGCGCGTGCACCGCCCCTCCTCGTTGTGCATCGGCCCCTGCCGCTGAAGGTAGAAGCTGGAGTTCGTGGTCATCAGGAAGGTGGTGTTGCCGCCCTTGTCGTGGGTCCACGCCACCGGACAGATCCAGAGCGACACCGCCCCGCGCGTGCCCATCGTGGCGTTCGGCCCGCGCGGGTAGATAGCCCGGCCGCTGCCCTCGCCCGCGATGAGCGCCTGGCCCCTGAGGCCGGTGGCGAACTGCGGCGTCCCATGCACGGAGAGGTCGTACTCGCCGGCCGCCATCTCCGGCACCATGCTGCCCGCGTCGAAGCTGACCTGAAAGCTCACCCAGTCCATCAACTCCCGCAGCGCGGGGTCGGCGCAGTACGGACCATCCCACGGGTTCGAGAGGTCCTCGGTCTGCGCCCCCGCTGACAGACTCAGCACCATCAGCAGGACGCAGCCACCGGCTCTTCGCATGTGTGGCTCACACCTCCAGCATCTCCAGGTGGCGCTGGTCATGCTTGCATTCCCAGCTTCGCCGCCTCGCGGTCCATGATCTCCCACGCCTTGTTGACGTAGAAGCGATAGCTCTCGAGCGGCGTGCCGTTGGGAATGCGGTGGTCCAGGCCCAGCACACAGCCGCCCGTGCGCACCATCGGAGGGATCTTGTACTCCAGCTCCGCCTCGATGGCCTCGCGGCTCCGGCGCACCACATGCTTATCCAGGCCGCCTACCAACGCCAGCCGCGTGCCGTACTGCTCCCGTATCTTCACGATGTCCATGTTCGCGGCCGGCTCCAGCGGGTGCATGACGTTGACGCCCGCGTCCAAGAACACCGGGAGCACCGCGTTCATGTCGCCATCCGAGTCCTGGTCGAACAGGCACGCACCTCGGTCCCGGAGCATGTCCCAGAGCTTGCGGTAGTACGGCTTGATGAACTCGTCCACCTGCTTGGGCCCGGCGAGCGGCCCGCTCTTCCCCGCCATATCTTCGTGCACACTCAACAGGTCCATCTGCACCGCCGCCGACACGCGGTCCAGGACGCGGTAGGCCGTGTCGCCGATGGTGGTCAGGATGTCATGCACGAGTCCCGGCTGCTCGTAATACGCGACACAGAGCGCCTCCTCGCCCAGCAGTTGCCGCGGCTCGTCAAAGCCGCCGGGCATCCCGACCGCCAGCACGCGCCCAGCCTCCAGGTGGTCGCGGGCAACCTGCTCCCAGTCCTTGCCGAACCGGGCCTCGGAGAACTCGTAGTGATGTTTCACTTTGAGCCAGTCATCCATCGTCGCGACGGGATAATCGAGCGGCAGCGGCAGCGTGGCGGCCCGCTTGAACAGCTTGACCCGCCGCCCGAAGCGATCCGTGCCGGTGATGCACTCGTCGGTCTCCTCCAGTATCTCCGGCTCCGGGCCGCCCATCCAACCCGTGTTCACGGGCACGCTGCCGGTCATCTGCCGGCGATACCTGAACGCCGACATGTCCAGCTCTGCGGGCGTCGCGCCCTGCGCCCGCCACTCCTCCTTGAGGCCGATCATCGGCCCGAAGATCTCCGTGAAAAGCGGCCGCCGGTTCGCCTGGAAGGTCATGTGATCCAGGTACTCCTCGCGCCTGACCTCCATGGTCCGCTTGATGGCGAGGGTGGCGTGGGCGTCGCTGATGGACCGCTTCTGCATTCGTGTGTTCCTTCTGCGCGGGCGAGAAGTCGAGTCGGCCCCGCCTTCGCCAAGGCTACGGCGGACAGGCTTGGAAAGCCCGACCTGCGAAGGCCGCATTTGCTGGTCCTCATTTGCCCGCGCGGACGGCTTTTCCCTCTCGCCGCGCAGGATTCCGGCCAGCAACGTTAGAACCTACCCGCGCCGAGGGTAACTTGTCCGCCATAGCCTTGGCGACGGCGGAAGCCCTCGGCTGGCTATCAGTCTACCTTCGGGAAGGGACGCTGGATGCAGACCACGGGCACGTATCTCGTCAACGATCGCGACCATCCCCTCTGCTTCGGCGAGGTGAACCTCATCAACCCACCTCGCCGCGAGCGGCGGGGCCTCCCTCTCAAGGAGGGCGTCAAGTGTCGCACGGTGGCGACCGGCTTCTGCGGCACCGACTGGGAGCTGATGCAGATGGGCAGCCGGGGGGAGCTTGGCCCCAAGTTCCCGCCCGGCCAGCAGCGGCTCATCAACGGCCACGAGGGCGTCATCTGGGTGCCCGACGAGGAGCGCTACGCCATCGTCCTCATCCGCGGCGGCGAGGCGCACGATCCCAGCCGCTTCGAGGCGGACGAGACTTACTTCGAGTACGGCTGCGATCAGGCCGACGGCCTGATGTGCCACGAGGGCTACTACCACCCCGACATGCTGCTGGAGATCCCCCAGGAGCACCTGCCACGCGGCGAGAAGCTGACCAGGCGGCTCGCCAACCGGCTCGTCTTCTCAGACCCGATGTCCTGCATGATGTTCCAGAGGGAGCGGCTCGAGGACCTGCTGGTCGGGCACAACTGGCGCGTTTACGCCGCGCGCGGCCTGGACCAGGAGCAGGCCGGCCAGGCCGCGATTCACGACGGCTTCGCGCGGGTCGTCATCTACGGTCTCGGCGCCACCGGCATCCTCGGGGCCATCGCGATCAAGGACAAGTACCCGCACGCGATCATCGTCACCGTCGGCCGCTCCGAGCCCGGCGGCACCAAGGACTCCTTCCTGATGAAGCACCAGGAGGGCGTGCACTACGTCCAGGCCCGCGGGGACCCGGCGGATACGGTGAATGAGGTTCTCGGCATCCTGGGCAAGCGTCCCAAGGTCTTCTTCGGGTGCTCGGGCAATGCCATCGAGGCCGAGGTCGCCTTCGGGCACGGTCTGCTCGACAACAACGGGATCTATGCCAGCTTCAGCCTGGGGCCTCGCATCAGCTACGCCTCGATGCCCTTCGGCTTCAGGAACCAGCTCATCTTCGGGGCCATCAACTTCCGCCGCGATCACATGGAGG
>CBFDBV010000397.1:0-4677 GCA_965603135.1 uncultured bacterium | reverse complement strand
GCGATCCGCGACTTGCCGTCGCCGTCGAGCACCGCCAGGTCGTTGACGACATCGCCGAAGTCGCGCTGGGCCAGGACCTCACCCTCGGGGCCCAGGATGTACAGGTAGCCCGTCTCCGAGCCGAGCAGAAGCTCAGCGGGATCGTCGCCGCGCACGTCGGCCATCAGCACCTCGCGCCACCCGAAGCCGTAGTTGGGGAAGCGGAACTTGACCTCGCCCTTGAAGGTCTGACAGGTGAAGGCGCCGGTGGAGGAGCCGTTGGCGATCTCGTACTGCCCGTCGCCGTCCATGTCGCCGAAGGCCATGTCCACATCGCCCAGCTCCGAGTAGGGCCCGGGCAGCTGGTGACCGTCTGCGCTGAAGATCTCCACGTGACCGTACTTGTTGGCGCAGGCGACCTCCAGCTTGCCATCCCGGTCGAGGTCGAGGAGCTCCATCTCTCGCGTGCCGTGTTCGATAGAGTCGACGCGCCAGATGAGGTTGAAGTCCGGGTCGTAGCGGACCAGGTTGGCGTTGAGCAGGCCGGCGAGGATGTCCGTCGTGCCGTCCCCATCGAGATCTGCTGCACCGAGGGCGCCCACGCGCGGCTGTCGGACGCTGCTCCGGCCCACGCGCAGGGGGATGTCCGCGTGATGCTCGCGCAGCTTGTTCCCGGCGGCGTCGAGCACATAGATCATCTCGTCATCTGAGCCGACAAGGACCTCGACCGCACCATCGCCGTCGAGGTCAGCGGCGCACACAGCGCGGGTGATGGCGCCGGTCGGGAAGTTCCACAGCGTGTTGCCGGCCGCGTCCAGGCAGTGGGCAGTCTGCCCGCGCAGGACAATGACCTCATCGGTCCCGTCGCCATCCAGGTCAGTCGGATAGAGCTTGAGGATGGGATCGGTCTCGCGTCCCTGCTCGACGGGGATCTCCTGCTCCCAGGCGACGGCCAGCGCTTTCTCGACGGTCGGCCCCTGCTGAGCGGCAGGTGGCGGCTCCTGCACGCGGGCGGTGAAGGAAGCAAAGGCATCTTCGAGACGCCAGATCTCCTCCGTGAGCTGCTCGTAGCCGGCCAGGTCCATCTCCACGCGCCGGTCGGTGAACAGCATCGGGATGCCAGCTACGCTCAGCGTGGTCTCGTCCGAAGGCGCGGTGATGACCACCTGGGCCGCGGCGATGTCGAACTCGGCCGCCACCGGCTCGGAGGCAGCCAGGTAGCCGGAAGCGCCGGTCACCCCGCCTGCCCAGACCT
Source organism: uncultured bacterium (assembly GCA_965603135.1). GTDB lineage: Bacteria > Armatimonadota > Zipacnadia > Zipacnadales > UBA5352 > CBFDBV01. The sequence continues at coordinate 3,443 of CBFDBV010000397.1, read as the reverse complement.
GCTCAAGGCTGAACATCACCATCTTCGCCTCGACCTGGCCGTCAAGCGTCGCCTCATCCCCAGCGGCACAGACGATCCACGGCTGCCCGTCCTTGAGCACCACCACGGCCTCCTCGCTGATGCGCCGCAGGTCGTACTTCTTGGGGTTCTCGTCCGTGTCGTTGTAGAAGATGTTGTGAAGGGCGCAGGCCTCACGCGTCTGAAGCTCACCGCCGAAGCGCTCGCGCAGGTAGGTTATGTGCCGGCCGACGTGGTTAATGCGCGTGGCGAGCTGGCACGCGGCGTGGCCGTCGCTCTTGACGTAGAAGTCGCTGCTGGGCGCTGGCTTGATCCACTCGTCGGGGACCGGCGGCGCCTCCTCGGCCTGGAGGTCGGCCACCGCCTTGCCCTCCGCGTCGCGAATGAGTATGCGATCCAGCATCGGCCCGGGGCCCTCGCGAAGGGTGATGGTTATGCGGTGCAGCCCGTCGGTGGGGACCTCAATGTTGGGCGTGGGCGTGTCCTTCGTCCACTCAGAGGAGGAGGGGCCGAAGACGTTGATGGGTATGTGAAAGGCAACCCTCTCGCCCGCGTCAATGGAGACGTAGAAGCTGTCCGAGCCGGTGCCGGTGCCGGAGGCGAACAGCGTCATCTCGTACTTGCCGGCGGCCAGCTCCAGGCCGATGTCGAGCTGCGAGTAGGCGGTGGCGAACTTGACCGCCCTCTCAACGCCCTCGGCGGGCTTCGTGACCGTGATGAGGTCGCGGTTGCCGATCTCACCGTAGCCTCTGCGCGAGGTCTCGAAGATGCGGGCCTCGGTCAGCTCCTGGTCGCCCTCGGCGAGCGTCTTCCAGTTGCCCAGGAAGGTGAACTTCCCCGCCTCGCGAGCGCGGAGGCGATCCATCACCACCACGAACTGCCCCTTGAGCCAGAAGATATTGCGCACCCAGTCGGCGCCGTTGTAGTCGTAGACGGCGGTCTCGGTCATCCCGGCGGTGGGCAGGTCCGCGATGCACTCGACCGCCGCGCAGGACGGCTCCAACTCGGCGCAGCGGCCCTCGCGGATAACGCTGACCATATTGTGGTCGGTCGTGTTGCGCACCAGGTAGTCGCCGTCAATCAGCCAGTCGTGGCCGTCGGCGTAGAACTTGATGATGGCGTTGCCATCGTACTGAAGGTGCTTGCCGCGCGAGTAGCCGTCCAGCAGGAAGTACTCGCCGTTGGGGCTCAGGTTCTCGCGGAAGGCGATCTTGTCGAAGGCCTTCTCCACGGGGATGTTGGGCGGCGTTGGTTCCCCGCCATAGTCGGCCCTGGTCCTGGTGTACTCGTACACCTGCGGGTGCAGCTCGAACAGGTTGAGGCCGAGCAGTTCCCTCCAGGGCACCGGCTTGACCTCGGGATGGTAGGGGTTGCTGTACCCGTTCTCCAGCACGCGGTCCATCCACCACAGGAAGCGGCCATCCTTGTAGTACCACAGCGCCCAGTGCACGTTCTGATTGTAGACGCCATGGCCGTAGCCGGAGTCGCCGAAGCCGGCGGCATCGCCGGTGTTGTCGCAGAAGCCCACCTCATACTCGGCATGCCTGCGCACCGAGCCGTTCTCAAAGTGCGTGTAGTCGTTCTCGGCGAGCGTGTACTCGATGGTGTGCCGCGGGACGATCGAGACGTAGCCGCAGGAGTCCTCCTGGGGCTTCCAGCAGGTGACCTGACCGGCGAAGGCGGCGCGCACCTTCTCCAGCATCAACTCCATCCGGCCGTCCACGTTCCCGTAGTAGCGGTCGAAGTAGCGCGCCAGCCAGTAGATGCCCATCAGCGGGAAGGTGGTGTGATTCCAGATGATGGTGTCGTTCTTCTCCAGGTTGCCGTAGCCCGAACAGCGCGGCGGGAGGCTGTACAGCGTCGCCAGCAGGATGTTGGCGCACTGAAGGCGCTCCTCGTCGGTGAAGACGGGCGCCTCCTCCAGCACATCCCACATCGCCCCCAGCATGTTCGAGGTGGTCTCCTCGGGCCAGGTCACGTGATAACGCGGGTTCTCCATGAAGCGCTCGCCGCAGAAGAGCAGGATGCGCTTGGCGTTCTCAGCATAGGCGAGATCGCCCGTGTCGCGATACTGCCGGGCGGCATCCCAGAAGCGGCGCAGGGCATGGATGTCCGGCTCCTGGGCCAGCAGCTTCTCCCGCGCGGCCTCGTCCAGCGGCGTCACGCCCGAGACTAACAGCAGCGGCTCGGCCAGCACGAGGTCAGCTCCCTGCTGGATGCGGCCGATGAAGTCCTCGACCCCGGCGGTCAGCCCGTCCAGGTCGCTGGCGCCGATGACCAGCACGTTCTTGCCCTGCGGGGAGTTGTACGGCTCGTGGACGGTCTGCAGAACATACTTGCCCGCGCCGGGCTTGAGCGAGTTGATCTCAAGGTACTTGTTCCAGTAGAGCCGCTCGATGACCCAGTTGTTGTTGAGGTTGCCCAGGGCGATGACGGTCTCGGGCGACTCGACGAGCGGCTTGCCCTCGGTGGTGACGGGCAGCGTGGCTCCGGTCTTCTCGGCGATGGCGTCGGCGAGGCGCTTGCCCAGGGCCGCGTAGTCCTCGCCCTCCGGGATGAGGATCGTGGCGGCGGGCTGGCCGCCCTGCACGAGGGGCGTGCGAAGGTTCAGCTCGCGGGCCTTCTCGATCCCCTGGCTGCCCAGCGCGAGCAGCGGGAAGCGAGCGCCCCACTTCTCAGCATTGACCTCCTGGACCGAGGCACCGTCAATCAGGGAGTCGCAGGTCCAGTAGTGCTCGGAGTAGATGTAGACGCGGATGGAGGTGGTGTCCTCGGGAGCCTGGCCCGCGGTGAAGAACTGCTGCCAGTCGCCGCCGATCTCGGGAGTGAGCTTGACCGTGTGACTTTTGCTGCTGGGCAGGAAGCGAAGCTGGAGGTTCATCGCGCCGTCGTTGTTGCGGGCGGCGCACTTGTTCCAGACGGAGAGCAGGTAGTGCTTGCCGGGCTCGGCGGGCACATCCTGCTGCACGCCGATGGACCACCTGCCATCGCGCTCCTCGGGGCCGGTGTCAATGACGCGGACGGAATGCTGGCCGGCGTGCGCGTCATCGGAGATCTCGAGCTGGCTCTCCGGGACGCCGCCGGCGTACTGCTTCCACCCGGCGGGGAGGCCGTTGTCGGCGATCTCCTCAAAGGCGGGGTTGGTGAGGAGTTCCTGGGCGGAGGCGGACGCGCCAATGATGAGGGCAACGGCGACCGAAAGCGCGGCGTACATCGGGTTCCGAGCCATGACGGGCACCTCCCAGTTCGACTTGCCGGTCCGCACACACTGAGGTTCGGCTCCGCGGCGGCATATACCTGCACGGCGACGTGCGGAGGGATTGCCACGCCCGTACGGAATACTAGCCCGAACGCAAGCGACAACCCCTCAGCGCGTAGGTTGGGCTTCCAGCCCGACACGCGTAGGTTGGGCTTCCAGCCCGACA
>CBFDBV010000396.1:0-4693 GCA_965603135.1 uncultured bacterium | reverse complement strand
CTGGACGACCTGCGGCTGACGAATGACCGCTACTGAGCAAGCATAGACGATCATCAGGCCGAAGGAGGGCTACTATGGACAAGGCGATCGGCGTGGGAGTAATAGGCATCGGGCAGGGGCAAGACCTGCTCCAGCTCAACGCGAACCCGAATACCCGGCTGGAGGTGCGCGCGCTGTGCAGCGCAACCGAGGCGAAAGTCCGGGCGCTGGCCGAAACAGAGGGCATTGGGTTCTGGACCACCGACTACCAGGAGCTGGTCAGCCGCGATGACATCGAGGTGGTGGGCGTGTACTCGCCCGATCACCTGCACGGGGAGCACTGCCTGGCGGCGTTGGAGGCGGGCAAGCACGTCATCGTCACCAAGCCGCTGGTGGGCCGGGCGCGCGGGGAAGGCATCATGGAGGAGCTGCGGGCCATCGTGAACGCCTGCCGCGAGCACGAGCGCAAGCTCCTGGTGGGGCACACCATGCGCTTCTGCTCGGAGTTCCGTGCGGCCAAGACTATGCTTGACGATGGGGACCTGGGCGAGATCCTGGTCGCCGAGGCCCACTACGTGCACGACCTCCGCGAGGTGTTCGAGCTGACGCCCTGGCGGCTCACAGTGCCGCAGGACTTCATGTTCGGCGGCTGCGGCCACCCGATTGATGCGTTGCGCTGGCTGCTGGGGGACGTCGAGGAGGTGCACTGCCTGGCGGGCGAGGCCGGGGACCTGCTGGAAGAGTACCCGATCGAGAGCAACTTCCTGATCAACCTGAAGTTCAAGAGCGGCGTCATAGGGCGGGTGATGGGCCTGTACGGCATCGTGGAGCCGCCGATGCCGCTGATGGGAGTGTCGCTCTACGGCTCGCGCGCCTCGATGCGGTCCGACTTCACGGACTTCAAGGCAGGGCACGTCCGGGTGATCTTCGACAAGCTGGATCGGAAGCCGGAGTTGAACGCGGAGCTACCGGCGATAATGCAGGGACCCTACGGGCAGGGGCGTGCGGTGCGCGAGTACTGCCTGCACTTCGAGCAGTGCATCACCGAGGACCTCAGGCCCGACCCGGACGAGATCGAGGGCGCGAAGACCATCGCGACGGCGTGGGCGGCGTGGGAGTCGGCGCTATCCGGCGAGCCGGTGAAGGTGCCCGACGAATTCTAGCTCGGTCCTGGCTGGTGCACCGGGGCTGACGTGCCCTCGGCGGGCAGCTTCACCCATCGGCCCGCCCAACTCCAGCCGACCTTGATCGCCGTCTTCGCTCTCACTTCGCCCTGAGCGTCGCAGAGCCAGATGATCAGGCGAGCCTCGTCGGGCGCACGCACTCCCAGAGCGATAGTGCCGTCCGGCGCCCACGCCGCAACCTCCACGGTCGCCTCGGGCCCCCAGGTTTGCTCCTGGCCGGTCGCCAGGTCAATCATCACGTTGGGCTCGCCTGAGCCGAACACCAGCACCCGCGTGCCGTCGGGCGAGAGGCAGTGACGAGTGTCCTTGTCCTCGGGCCCGAGGGGGATAACGGTCGCATCATCGAGGCGGTACAGCCCGGTGCTGAAGGCCCCCGCGTCGACGTGAACGTAGCAGATCAGCCCGCTGCTGTCCGGGAGCCACTCGAGCGGCCCGGCGGCGATCTCGTAGCGCCTCAGGTCTGCCCCGTCGCTGCGCACGATGTCCCCGGACCAGCCATCACCGTAGCCGCGCGCCCAGGCCAGCCACTGTCCGTCCGGCGACCACATCACCTCCTGGGAGCAGCCTTCGTCGGACGGGCCGGCGGCGACGATCTCCGGGGCCTCGCCCTTGCCATCCCACACCCACAGCCCGCCGTCCCTGGTCTCGTCCCCCTCGGCCATGGTGCCGATCGCGAGCCGCCTGGAATCAGGCGACCACCCCGGAACCGTGCAGTCCGTCGGCCCCTCGACGGTCTGCACCAGGCCGTCGCTCCAGACCTTGATGGCCCCTGAGTCCACGTAGGCCAGCTTCAGCCCATCGGGGGAGAGGGAGAAGTGATGCGCAAGGATGTCGTCGCTGCGGGCGACCGGCTCGCTGGTGCCCGTGACCAGGTCAGCGAGGAATATCCGACCATCCTCGCCCACGTAGGCCATCGTCCGGCCATCGGCGGCGTATCCGACGCGGCGGCCAATACCGCCGAACAGCTTGCGCGCGCGCATGGTAGCGGGGTCCAGCAGGTGGTAAGCCCTGTCTGCGCCGACGTAGCCGAGCATGAGGCTCTCGGTCGCAGGCGCCTCCGCCGGGCTTGGAGGGACGACCTCCGAGGGGGGCTGCACCCCTGACGGCCGACAGCCCGCTAACACCAGGACAAGCAGCGGCACAACTCTGCGCATCGCCCCTCTCCTTTTAGGGCCGCCTATCGCGCACAAGGGGTCACTTCACCGGTCAAACCAGATCTCCACGGTAATGTCCTTGGTGAAGGGCACGCCGATGCCCTCGGCATAGAGCCACGTCCCCGGCTGAGTGAAGGTCGCGGTGGAGATGGAGGAGGAGCACTTGCGACCGTCCTCGAGTTCAAGCTCGAGCCAGAAGCGGCGCACCTTGAAGCAGTCGTGCTTCGGGTTCCTCAGCAGGAACTGGTTGCGGAAGCCCAGGCTGCGGATCGCTTCGGGTGTCAAGGCGACGCTCACGTCCTCAGCCCAGATGCCCTCTCGCTCGCTACCGCCGGCCGAGGCCATGTTGCCCAATTCCACGCCGTTGAGCGCCGCGAAGGAGCCGTAGGCATCGCCGGTCCCCGACAGCCCCATGCCGTCGTAGTGCAGGACGCCGGTCTTCGCCTGCCGTAGGTCCTCGACTGTCAGGCCCGTGACAGGGAAGGGACCAGGCTTACGCCGGTAGGCCTCGGTGTGGGCGTCCAGGATGCGCACAAGCAGCCGGTCCAGGCTCTCGATGCGCATGTCGGCGGCACACGCCCAGTCGCCGCTGGAGTTGTCGTCCTCTCCGACGTCGGCGATCAGCTTGAGGTGAATCGTCTTCCCGGCCCACGGTGACAGGTCGCCCTCGATCTCCAGCCACTCATGCTCAGCCACGACCGTCTCTGCGATCACCGTCTCCTTCCCGGCCTCGTCCACGACGGCGAGCTTGTAGAGGATGCCGTCGCCCAGGTCGCTGCCGTCGCCCTTGCCGACCCAGGCGCGGAAGGCCGCGGGCGGCTCGGCGGACAGTGTGACCGGATCGTAGAGCGCGAAGGCGTAGCCCACGCCACCGACCCAGGGCGGATGAATCGAGAAGCCCTCCCTGCGCACGTTGCCGCACGTCTTCGGCCCCCACCCCACGTAGGCGCGCGTGGTCCCGAAGTCGAGCCGCTCCTCCTCATCGCGCAGAGCCATCCCCGCCTGCCATTTCTCGGGAACCGCTGCGACCTCGACCATGTCGTTGATGACCCGCATGCCGTACTCAACTCGGCCGACCAGCCCGCCGGCGCGGAACTCGGCCACCAGCACTTCCGCAGCTTCATACTCCGGCACGCCCAGGTCGAAGGCCACGGTCTTCGCCAGGCCGGGCTCGAGGCGAGCCATCTGTGATTCATCGCCCAGCGTCACTGCGAAGTCCTCGGGTTCCGCCAGGTTGCTGGTCAGCTTCAGGTGCAGGACGTTCACGTCCAGCGACGCATCCACGTGCGCCAGCGGGACCACGGTGAAGTCAATCCACGCTTCCTCGAACTGCTGCCAGACGCGGTCGCCCTCGGTGGCGTCCGCCGGAATCTGGAACTCGTGCTGCTGCTGTCCGCGCACGATGACCGTCTCGCCGGCCACGACCCTATCTCGGTCGCACTCCAGCTCTGCGGCCTGCGGCTCGCCCGCTGCCAGGAGGTAGCTGAAGGCGCCCTCGACGGGCATTACGTAGGTCAGGCCGCGCGCGCGGCGGACCTCGGCCGGACCGATCTCGTTGCGGTCGAGGTCGAGCGCGGTCGCCCTCGTGGCCTCGACGGCGAAGCCGCACTCCGCCTCCTGGTGGGGGATGATCTCGTGCGTGTTGTCGGGAAGGATGCGGCAGATGCCGATGCCGTTGCCGGCGGCCTTCTCGAAGCGCACGAACTTGCCACGGCCGTCCACGTAGAGGTAGGCGGGCGTCACCGCGTAGTCGCAGCGATGGCCCTCGGGGTCGGAGCTACGCACTTCGATGGCGCCGTCCGCCGTCCAGCCGACATATCCGTTGGGCGGCAGGTCCAGCTTGTGCCCGTAGGCCTCGGCCTTCATGCGCTCCCGCGGGTTGCCGTTGACAAACGTCACGCAGCCGTTCTGGTAGCGCGTGACGACCTGGGAGCGCTTGTAGGCGCCGGAGGCGGCGGCGGTGGTGGTGTCCAGGAGGCTCCCGTCCGCGTCGGCGTAGCGTATCTCGTCGGCGCTGGCGAGCGCGTAGCTGCTGTGAAGCTGCTGGAGCATGTAGTAGCTGCGCAGCATCATCCGCTCGCCGCCGGTGCGTACGAGAAAGCCTGGGTGCCCGAAGGCAACGGTCGCGGCCAGGAAGCGGTCAATTGAGGCGTCAACTTCCTGGAGGGTATCTCCGTAGTCGTAGTCGCGGCCGTAGAACATGCCTGGGTTGCCCATCCCGAAGTTGCAGCACAGGTCGTGCAGCTTGCGCAGGTCGAAGTCCACCAACCAGGGGCTGGTGGCCGGCTTGTAGTGCTGGTCCTGGCCGTAGTTGCCGTCGGTGAGGCCGCAGTACAGCCAGTGGTTGTTGCCCTCGGAGTAGACCGGGCCGTCCCA
>CBFDBV010000395.1:0-4695 GCA_965603135.1 uncultured bacterium | reverse complement strand
CGCGGATCGCCGACGAAGGTGTCATCCACCACGCGCGGGAGCAGCTCGGCGATGGCCTCGTAGCCCGGCTCCCCTGCTGCCAGCACCTGCTCCCCGAGCGGATCGCTGTCGGCTTGGAGGAGCCGCTCGAAGAACTCGGCGTCGAAGCCCTCCGCGTTCGCGCCCTCAAGCGACAGCTCCAGCACCACCTCCGTGCCGGCCTCCGAGGCGAACACGAGCATGCCCTCGGCGCGCTCGATCACCGCCAGCGGCGGCTCCAGCTCGCCGAGCACCGCGCGCAGCACGTAGCCCTCCGCACCCTCCCCGACGGCGCAGGCGCTTGAGCCGATCCGTGCGCTCTCGTCAGCTATGATGGTTATTGACGGGACCTTGCTTGCGTGCATCCTTGCTCATCACTCCCGGTTCGGTACTGCAAATGGGCTACAACCAATGGCGCGCACACCAACCGCAAGACGATATGATGGCCCTTATGTCTGAATACCGCTGGCCTGCCACAGTTCCGACGTATAGTGTTGCACGTGCAACATCAACCCCCGGTGCTCAGGGGCCGCGCATGTCCTGCCGTGGCTGCTCGCACCCGCTGTTTCCGCGCAACTGATAGCGACCGTCCTCAGCGATCGGGGTAGTGCTGGTCGTAGAAGCCGGCGACCGCCGCCATCACGTCCTCCATGAGGTACACTGCGTCTGCGACCAGCTTCTCGATCAACTCGGAGGCGTTGGCCGCCTGCGTCTGTGCAGGGACCTGGGGCGCAGGGCCGGTGGCGATGAGGCGCGTCAGCAGTGCGGACTCCAGCAGGCCGAAGTCGTCCGAACTAGCCCGCCACTCGGCCACCTGGCGATATGTCAGCTCCTCGCCGCCGTCCGCCTCGAAGATCGCCGACACCCTTCTCAGGCCGCGCTGGTGGACCATGAAGGCGACCAGGTCCACCGCCGCCAGGTCGCCCGGATCGGCCCCTATCTGCGGCCCGAGCACCTGGTCCTCGATCTGCTCCACCGTGTCCGCGTGAATGGCCGCCGCGATGCGACCGTGCCTGCGCAGGGCGAAGAACTGGGCCGCCTGCCTCCCCCACAGGTAGCCGTACCAGTGCCCGGAGCCGATCTCATGGCACAGGAAGCAGCGCCTGTCGCCGCTCTGTCGCACAGAGGCCGGGTCCGTGACCGTCACTATGCGCTCGCCGAGCGGAAGGAAGCTGAGAAGACAGCCCAGCAGCGTGCTCTTTCCGACCCCGCCGGGACCGGCCGCCGTCAGGAACGAGGCGTCGTTCGCGACCGCTGCGAGCAGGTAGCCGGCGGTCGGGACGTCCACCGTGCCATCCTCGATGAGGTCCACCACGCTCAGCATGCGCCCGCCGCGCTGATTGAGCGAGTTGATCTCGCGCAGATTCGCGCGCAAGCTCTCCAGGGGGAATCACCTCTGCATGGGGGATGGGGTTGGCGGAGCGGGACGCTCAGCTCTCCGGCGGGTCGCCTTCGACGTCCTCCCAGGTGACGAGCTGGTCCTCTTCGACGTCGCGGATCACCTTGCGGCCGAGCATTGCGTCTATCTGGGTGGGAGACACGCCGGTGCCGGGCCTCTTCATTATCAGGTGCTCTGGCCCGAGGACGGTCCCGGCGGGGAGGTCCACGGCGGCCACGATGCTCCGGCGGGCGTAGGTGCGGGCGGGATCCTCGCACTCCAGCACGCGCACCTCGCCGCTGCCCAGGGCGGCCTCGACGTTGCGGATGTTCCGGATCATGGTCTTGAGCATCTTCGGGTCAACGGCGAGCTGGTGGTCAATGCCGGGGGCGCTGGTGTCCAGCGTGAAGTGCTTCTCGATGACCTTTGCCCCCAGCGCGACTGCAGCCGTGGGCACCGTGACGCACGGGTCGGCGATGTTGTGGTCCGACATCCCGATGATGACGTTGGGGAACTCTGCCTTGAGCGTGGGGATGCTGCGCAGGTTCATCTCCTCGGTGGGAGCAGGATAGGAGAGGATGCAGTGCAGCAGGATGATCTGGTCATTGCCGACCCGGCGGACCTCCTCGATGCCTGCGCGCAGCTCCGTGACCGTGCTCCCGCCGGAGGAGAGCAGCATAGGCTTGCCCTTCTCGGCGGCGGCCCGTAGCAGCGGCCAGTTGGTCACATCGGCCGAGGCGATCTTGTAGGCCGCCACGCCCGTCTCGGCCATCCACTCCACCGCCTCCAGGTCGAAGGGCGTGGTCAGCCACTCGATACCGAGGTCCCGGGCGGCGCCCAGGAGCCTCTCGTAGTCGTCGTAGGTCAGGTCATCCCAGCCCGCGAAGACGGCGTACTGGGTGCCCGAGGGCTCGGGGTCGTCCCAGTAGCGGGGCGCCCAGCGGGTGGTGAGGGTGTCGGCGCTGTAGGTCTGGAACTTGATGGCGTCCGCGCCCGCGGCGGCCGCCTCCTCGACCATCTTGAGGGCGATGTCCACATCGCAGCCGTGGTTGGCCCCGCCCTCGGCGATGATGTACGCTGGCGCCTGCTCGCTTACCACCCGGTCGCCGATCCTCAGCTCTGTCATTGCTCGTTGTCGTGGAACCCGTTGGTAATGAGGAACTCCACCAGGTGCAGGTCCAGCTCCGTGTCTATGTCAACAGATTCTTCCTCAGAGTTTACGACGTGGCCGATGTTGGTGCCCAGGCGGTTGTCCGGGGTGATGATCTCCCTGCGGCTGGCGAAGACGGCGCCGGTCTCATAGTACAGGGGCTGAAGCTGCTGGCGGTTCACCCGCTCCTCGAAGAGCGGGCGCATCTGGCCGTTCACCCTTTGCCAGTACAGGTGATGGGTCTCCCTGACGCTGGTGACCGAGTCCCAGCCGCTGTCGAGCAGCGCCCGCACGGCTCCATCAATCGTGGTCGGCCTCAGGAGCGGACAGGTCGGCTGCACGGTGAGCACGATGTCTATGTGCCTGCCGTCCTGAGCCTCGAGGGTGGTGACCGCGTGATAGATGACGGGGTCCAGGGTGACCTCGTCGCCCGCCAACTCCTTCGGTCGCATAAAGGGGACCTCGGCCCCGAACTCGCGGGCAACCTGGGCAATGCCCTCGTGGTCGGTGGAGACCACCGTGCGGTCCACCGGCTCGGCGGCCAGGCAGGCCTCGATGACGTAGGCGATCAGAGGCTTGCCCGCCACCTCGCGCAGATTCTTGAGCGGGATGCCTCTGCTGCCGCCCCTGGCTGGGATGACTGCCACTATGTGCATCAGCCGATCTCCTAACCTCGGTTATTCGCGTAGGTCGGCGTGCGCCTGACGATTTTCGTCAGGGGCAGGTGAAAGCGCGCCGCAGCGCGCTTTCAGCTTCGAGCCCGACAAGATCCTGACTCTCCTGCGGGCCGGGTTTTTCAGGTGCGCACGGCCGCTCAGGCCTGGTCTATCGTCAACCCCGGGCCCGCGTGGAAGCGGATCAGCCGCTGGGCGCCGGCCTTCAGCAATTGCTGTCCCATCCAGTCGGGGTCTTCGTGCAGGGCGATGATTGTGCCGCCGCGGCCCGCGCCCGACAGCTTGGCGCCCAGGGCGCCAGCCTTCAGGGCTGCCGCAATCAGCCGGTTGTTCTCCTCCCCGGCCCCCACCAGCTCATCGGTGAGGCGGTGGTTCTCGTTCATCAGCTCGCCGAGCCACTCCCAACTCTGCCGCAAGAGCGCCTTCTTGCCGAGCCTGCCCAGTACACCGATTCGCTCGAACCCCTGTTGGCGTTTCGGATCGCCCTCTTCCCACCTCTTCCTCGGCTCGGCGTGGAACTCGCTTGAGGAGTGCTGTATGCCGGTGTTAGCGAGGATGAAGGGCAACTCGGGCACGTCCTGGGTCAGCGGCTCGACCGTGGCGAACGGGCTGTCCCTGCCGTCCGCGTGGTTCTCCTTGCCCCGCATATCCACGCAATTGAGCCCGCCGAAGATGATCATGTACTGGTCCTGGTAGCCGCAGTGCACGCCCAGCTCGTGGCGCTCGATGCGTCGGGCCAGCTCTGCCAGCTCGTGGCGCGTGGTGCGAGCCCCGAAATGGCGGAGAATGCCCGCGAGAATGACCAGTAGCATCGCGGTCGAGCCGGCGCAGCCCGCTTTCAGCGGGATGTTGCTGTGGGCGCGCACGTGGAAGGTGGCGTCGGCTTCGATCTCCTCGGCGAAGCCCGACTCAGGCCTGCGCAGGTAGCGCCAGACCGCCTTCGCGACGTCGAGGAAGTGCAGCTTCGGGTCGAACTGTAGGTCAGTCTCGTCCGTGATCTCCGCCCACTGGCCGTAGACGTCGAGTATCAGGCGCGGGCTGGGGCTGATGGTGGCATCCGCGCGCTCGCCTATCGAGCACGAGACCACGGTCCCCCCGTACATATCAGAGGGATTGCCTATGATGCCTCCCCGCCCTGGGGCGGTCACTCTCACCATCGCGAGTCGTCTCCTCTTGGCAAGCAGAGGTTATAGTATAACCGCGACCCCGTCCGCTGTCAAACAACGGTCGCATTCTGTCGGCGCAACGTGATAATGTCCGGTTGGTGCCAAGTAGAAATGTCCGGTTTCCTCGCGTCCGGCCCCGCTTCGGTGGAAAGCGGCGATCATGGCCGGCTCGCCGTCCGCACTCCTCCCCTCTCTTCCAGCGGAGCGCTTGCGCTCCGCGCGCAGAGGAGTAGGCCATCTCCGCGCGGAAGTAGCTCCGACAGCTCGAACCGAGCACGAGGCGCACAGCAGAGGTGAGCAGCATGGCAG
>CBFDBV010000394.1:0-4703 GCA_965603135.1 uncultured bacterium | reverse complement strand
ACCATCGGCTTCGGCCTGTGGGACTTCGACACGTCCAAGGCCGGCTTCACCATCACCCTCGCCGGCATGCAGTACGTCGGCACCGAGACGCGCTACATCATCCCGCGCCCCAAGCGCGGCATGAGCATTGACGGCGAGTTCAAGGACTGGGGCTACGAGGACACGCTCTACAACTGGACCGCGCCGGAATACGTCTACCTCGACGGCGCCAAGTTCGTGGTGCCCGATGCACCCGAGTGGTCGGGGGCGGGCCAGCTCTCCGGCCGCTTCGCCATGATGATGGACGGGGCGAAGCTGTACTTCCTCGCGCTGGTAGCCGACGCCACGCCCTTCGAGGGCGCCGACCCCGCCCAGCCGTGGCGCAATGACTCCGTGGAGCTGTTCCTGGCCGTCAAGCCTAGCGACCATGACCTGCGCAGCGGCGGACGTCCCGATGCCCAGATTGCCTTCGACTGCGGTAGGGAGCACAGTGCAACTGTCTGCTTGGCCGAAGGCCGTCAGGTGCCCTGCCGGGTGCAGCGCCAGACGGTCGCCGCGAGCTGGGTCCTGCACGGCGCGCAGGCTTCCGGCTATGTGGTGGAGGCGGCCATTCCGCGGGCGGACCTGGGCCTGGAGGGCCTCGCGCGCGGCGACGTGCTCGGCTACTGCGTCAAGCTCAACGATTCCTCGGGCCTGAGCCTGATCGCCACGCCCGACAACTTGCGCCCCCATGCCAGCATCAGCGGCTTCCGCAAGGGCTGGGTCGAGGTGGTGGTCGAGCGCACGGCGGGCATCAGCTTCGGGCCGCCGGCCACCAACGCGCTGTGGTCCGAGCGCTTCGCGCCCGACCAGGGCCAGCGCATCTGGGACATGGACCCGGCCCACCGCGAGCAGGTCAGCGCAACCAGATCGCGCCTGTACCTGAACACGCTGTGGGCGGTGCAGGGAGTTGACAGCGACGACCAGGGCCCCGACCCAGCCGAGTGGCGCTACATGCCCCTGCCCATGGGCATCGGCTGGTACACCCCGGTTATGAAGCTGGACGAGGATGGTCGGCTGGGGCGGGAGGTGAACTACGGCGTGCTGGGCAAGGAGCGCTCGTTCTTCTGGTTCGAGCGGACCTTAGAGCCCGACGCGGAGATGCGCGGTGGCCACCTGGCGCTGATCTTCGAGTACCTCACCGGCGAGGCCACCGTCTACCTCAACGGTGAGATCCTCGGGCCGGCAGACAGCGCCTGGACTTCATTCGACGTCACCGACCGCATCGTCCCAGGCGAGCCCAACCGGCTCGATGTGCTGCTGTATCAGCCCATCAGCCCCGGCGTATCGGTGCGCAACGGCGTCGGCATCGCCGGCGACATCCACCTGGAGCACCACCGCCACGGGCCGGTCATCGGCGACGTGTGGGTCAGGAGCGCCAGCGGCCTGGATGGCAGCTTCGAGGTGGTGGCCGAGACCGGCGCGGCCGCCCGCGGCGGCGAACTGGTGCTCGACATCCTGGCCGCGGACGGCAGCACCGTCGCCAGCGTGCGTCGGCCTGTCGCGGGAGACACGACCACCCTCACCGGCTCCTGCCCTGACTTCGCGCCGTGGTCGCCGGAGGCACCGAACCTGTTCACCGCACGCGTGGGGCTCACGGCCGGCGGCGAGCTGGTGGACGAGTGCCGCCGGCGCTTCGGCTTCAGGACCTTCGAGATCCGGGGCGCGCGCTTCGTGCTCAACGGCAAGGTCCTGAGGCTTCGCGTGATTCACGCGACCAACGTCAGCGGCGTCATGGAGCCCGGGCGCTTCGAGGGCCTGCGGCGCTCCGGCCACAACAGCATCTTCATGCACGCGAGCCATGCGGGCTACAACGAGCCGCTCTTCTCGCGCATGGACGAGGAGGGCTTCGTGGGCTTCGTCCCCACCGCCCGCGACTGGCCCGACGAGAAGACCATCGCCGAGGTCCGCCGCTATCGCTCCCACCCGTGCGTAATCGGCTACGTCAGCGACCAGTTCGGCCAGCTCGACTCCAACGGCTTCTCGCACAACCCGTTCTCGGTCAGCGACAGCTACTACCCCGAGAGCGAGCGCGCGGTGAAGCTATACCGCTTCCTGCGCGGCCGGGCGGACCTGTTCGCATCGTTGGACCCGACGCGGCCCTACTTCCCCCACGCCACCGGCAACTTCGAGGGCTCATTCCGCTCGACCAACCACTACCCCACCTACGACCTGAACCTGCTCGACCAGGCGATGTACTACGCCCCCTGGTCGCAGCGCGAGGAGCCCCAGCTCCCCTACCACCTCTACGAGTGCGGGGTCCACGCGCTCTACTACGATATCACCCACCCCGAGCACACCTTCGCGGTCGAAGAGGGCCGCACCGTCACGCGGCGCGTGGACTACGAGTGCGCCAGCCGCTACCTTGGCCCGCGCGTCTTCGACGGCTGGATGGACTGGGAGGCCATGATCATGCGGGCCTCGGTCCGGGGCTTCCGCCTGTGTGGCATTGACGGCTTCACACCCTGGGTGGGCGATGACTGCTTCCTGGCCCCCGCCAACACCACGCGGGCCCAGGACATCCCCGACAACCGCCGGCTGTCATGGCGCTATTTCATGCTGCCCTACGCGCAGGGCCTCGATGACAGTTGGATGCGCATGTGCTCGTGGTACTACGAGCTCCGCGCACAGGCGCGCTGGCAGTGGCCGGAGGAGTACGGCCAGCCGCCCATCGAGCCCAAGCGCTGCGAATTCAGCGATATCTACGAGAACGAGATGCAGCCGCTGTGCGCCTTTATCGGCGGCCTTGAGTCCGAGCCCTTCAGCCGCGAACACAACTTCTACCCCGGCGAGAGTATCGCGAAGCAAGTCGTGATCGCCAACGACACGGAGAGCGACTTGGACGTCACCTGCCGCGTCGCCTTCACCATCGGCGACCACGGCGACGCCCGCGAGCTGAAGCTGCGCGTCCGGCAGGGCGAGATACTGCGCGCGCCGGTGGCCTTCGACGCCCCTGACGTGGCCGGGAAGAAGACGGGCGCGCTGACCCTCACGCTCACCGCGCCCGGTGACCTGGAGCGCACTGACCGCTTCGAGGTCACAGTCTTCCCCAGGCCCGCGGAGCACGACTGGGCGGGGGCCGTGGGGGTGGTGCGGGCCGCCGGCGAGCCCTCTCTGCTGGAGGCGATGGGCGTGCCCGCGCGCGCGGTCACGCTCGACGGTGAACTGCCGGCGGGCCTCGATTTGCTGGTCATCGAGCGCGGCGCGCTGACCCGGGGCGTGGACGGCGGCGCGCTGGAACGCTACCTCGGCACCGGCGGGCGGGTGCTCATCCTCGAACAGACTGACCGCGGTCTGCTCGACTGGCGGCTGCGCGAGCGGCGGCTGGAGGCGGCGTTCGTCGCCGACCGGGCCCACCCGGCCCTGGCGGGCCTCGATGACCGTGACCTGGCGTACTTCCGCGGCCCGGCGACCATCGTCCCGCGCGAGAAGCGCCCGTCGCGCTTCTACCGCCACGGGCAGTCGGTGGCCATGGAGACCCCGCACCTGACCAACGTGGGGCTGGTGGCCAGCTACGTCATGGCCAGGCCCGCCTACGGCAGCATCCACCCGCTGCTCGTGTGCGGCTACGACCTGGAGGAGAGCGCCCTGCTGGAGGCCCGCGCCGGGGCGGGCCGCGTCATGCTCTGCCAGGTGGACATCAGCGACCGCTACGGGCTGGACCCGGCCGCCACGCTGCTCGCCGACAACATCCTCCGCTACATGCTGGCGGCCCCGACAGAGCCGCCGACGCCGGCAGTGGCCTACCTGGGCGGACCGCGGGGGTCGGCCCTCCTCGACCGGCTGGGCGTCGCCCACGTGCCGGCGACCGACCCCGGCGCTCCCCGGCCGGTGCTGGTGGTCGGCGAGGGCCCCGGGCCCGACGCCGCCCTGCTCGCCGCCTGCGGCACCGTGGTCGTGCTGCCCATGGCCGAGTACCTTCCCCCGGGCGTCACGGCGACTCCGGTAACGCTTCAGCAGCCCGATCACCCACACTTCTGGAACACCTCGACCTACCAGTTCGAGCAGCTCGAGTCGCTGCGGCCTGCGCCGGACCGCCTGGGGGAGGACCCGCCAGACGTCTGCCGCGGTCTGGTGGACAACGACACCTACTTCTTTGAGTCCCCGCCGCTGCGCGCCTTCGAGGCCGCCGACCCGTTCGCGGTCGAGTGGTCCAGCGAGCGTGGCACCATGCTGGTGGGCCGGTCGGGGGGCACGCGCGTGGTGCTGTACTCGGCCGACCCGGACGCGATGGAGCGTGGCGAGTGCCGCCGCAAGGCGCTCCGCATCTGGTCGGTGGCGCTGGCGAACCTCGGCGTCGCCTGCGGCCACCGCATGCGCTTCCAGGCGCCCGCGCCCGACATCTCGGGTGGGCAGTGGACCTTCCTGACCGACCCGGATGGCAGCGGCGCGGAGGCGGGCTACGCGCGCGGGGAGTTCGACGGACGCACGCCGCGGCCGATACTGGTCGGCGAGATCTGGGAGGAGCAGGGCGTGACTGAGGCCAACCCAAACCTTGCTTCGCCCCCGGACTCGGCCTACGACGGCTTCGGCTGGTACTTCCGCCGCACGGTCATCCCGGCCGACCTGCGCGGCGGCGCGCTCTACCTGCACGCCGACGGCGTGCGCGACATCAGCACCTACACGCGCACGGCCAACCGCACCGACCTGTGGGTGAACGGCGTCAAGCAGGCCGACCCGGTGGG
>CBFDBV010000393.1:0-4704 GCA_965603135.1 uncultured bacterium | reverse complement strand
GAGAGGTCCATCACGAGCAGATTGCGCTCAGCGTGCACGTAGGCCTGCCATCGGACGGTGCCGGCGGACGAGGCCAGCTCAGCCTCGGCGATAGCTTCGTGCAGGCGCAGACGCGCGTGGAAGCCCGTGGCCGGTGGGGCGAAGTGCAGCTCCAGGCGCGGCATCGGCAGTCTGCTGGGGTGCAGCGCGCGCGGCTCGCGCCAGCGGTCCCGGAACTCCCAGCGCGCCTTCTCCTCGTCGTGGCCCTCGACCATGCGGCGCAGGTTGGCGAAGTTGAAGACCTCGGGGTCGGGCATCTGCTCGCGAAGCTCCCAGCAGTCATACTTGTCGAGCGTGATCTTCAGTCCCGCCTCGGCGGGATCGCCCCAGATCAGCGCCCCTATCTGTCCGTTGGCGAGCGGGATGCCCGTGTCCCAGTCCAGGGGCGGCGTGTCGTAGACGAGGTCGTGCTGGGCGAGCAACTCACTGAACTGCTCGTCCGTCAGAGCCATCATCAGCCCTCCATGATGTCGCAGGGATGCCCGCGGGATATGCTCCGCGTCCGCGTCGAATACCTCCCCCGCGCAGGAGGATTTCACGGCAGCGGGCCGAAGGTACACTGGCAGAGAGAACCTACCACCGCGCTGTTACGTCAGCAAGACAGCGAGGGCAGTCACGACGGCTGCGGGACGGGGCTGTGGCGGTGGGTAGCGGAACGCAAGCTCCGTCGGGACGTCGGGCTTGCTCCGCCATCCCCCTGCCCCAGCGCAGGGCTTCCGCCTTCGCCAAGGCTACGGCGGACAAGTCGCCCTGCGACCGGAGCGCCATCCCGCCAAGGCGGGATGGGAAGGCACATCGGGAGCGAGAGGAATGTGTGATCGACGGGCGTGTGTGACTCTGCTGGTGATCGGCCTTCTGTTGGGCACGTGTTGTGCGTTCGCGCAGGAGACCGAAGAGGCTGAGAAGGTCGCCCTCAGCTTCAAGGACACGCCGATTCAGGAGGCCGCGCAGCAAGTCGGCGATATGATAGAGCGCGTCGTGGTCGTCGGCGAGGGCGTGCAGGGCGAGGTAACGCTGCATGTGGACGTGCCGGTAGCCCTTGCGCTGCGGACGGTCGCCGCGACGGTCAGCTCGTATCCCGCAGAGGCGGTGATCTTCTGCACCGAGGCCCAGGCCTGCGGTGCTGCCGAGCTTAAGACCGACAAGAGCGTGAGCTTGGAGCTGGCCGAGGAGACTCCGCTATCGGACGCGGCGCGGCAGCTTGCCAAGCAGGGCGGGATGCGGATTGCCGCTACGCCTGCCGTGGCGGCAACGAAGGTCACGTGCGAGTTCGAGGACACTCCGCTGGTCGAGGCGCTCGACGGCCTCGCCAAGCAGGCGGAATGCACTTGGGTGCAGGGCTTCGTGCTGGTCAAGGTTGACCCGGACAAGGCGCTGGAGAACTTCTCGAAGCTGCCCACGGGCGATCAGGAGCGCCTGCTGAACCAGGGACTCGACGCGCTGGATCAGGCGAAGGTGACGCCGGGACAGATGGACGCGATGCTCGCACAGGGCTACCAGCGCTTCCGCGGGATGTCCCCCGAGGAGAGAAAAGCGGAGATCGAGTGGGCCGCGGCGCGCATCAAACAGTTGAGCGCCCTGCTCCACAACATGAACCCGGAGACACAGAGCCGGGTCAGGGCAGCGATTGCGCCGATGGTCGAGCGCGGCGTGGAGTTCTTCGTGCATCTGGACGCGGCCGAGCAGGCCGAGCTGATGCCGATTATGAACGCAATCAGCACGCTGGAGTGAGGCTGTGACAGACAGGGAGCAAAGGGCGAAGGACAAGGGCCAAGCGCCCACGGGCGGCGCGGTGGCCCCCATTGCCCATTGCCCCTTGCCTATTGCCCGTCGTTCCCCCGGCTTCACGCTGATAGAGTTGCTGGTGGTCATCGCCATCATCGCGATCCTGGCATCGATCCTGTTCCCCGTGTTCGCCCAGGCGCGCGAGCAGGCCCGCAAGGCCTCCTGCGCGAGCAACCTCAGGCAGCTCGGCCTGGCCCTCCACATGTACTGCCAGGACAGCGATGGCATCTTGCCCACGATGGCCGCCCAGCCCTCCGCATCTCCGGGCCTGCCGAGGATGACCGACGTGCTCGACCCCTACGTCAAGAACGCCGACCTCTTCAAGTGCCGCAGCGATCACAGCTACTGGAAGACCGAGGGGTCGAGCTACGGCTGGGTAGAACTGTTCAACGGTCTGCCGCTCGACAACCCGACCTTCCTGACGCAAGACCTCACGGACCTGCCCTGTATGCTGGACGCGGAGTACTGGCACAAAGGCGGAACGGCGGGCGGGGGCAAGAACGCCCTCTGGCTGGACGGGCACGTCAAGTTCGTCCCCAAGATCGCGGGATAGCGCAGTGAAGACGACGCCCACGGCACGGACGGTGGTGGGCACTCGCTGCTCTGTCAGCTTGCGGACCGGTAGAGTTGGGCCAAACCGGCCCCGCCCAAGTCGCGGGCGCCGCCCTGCCGGCAGTTGAGGCCCCTTGTCAGTGATCCTGCACGCAGACAGCCGTCGGCTCACGCCCGCCGGGAGCCGGCGGCTTGCTTGAGGAGGGCTATTATGAACGTCAAGGTCGTCCTTGTCGGGGCAGGGAGCTACGGCTGGGGCCCGACCATCCTGGGCAACATCCTCAGCAAGGAACACCTCGATGGCTGTCATGTCGTTCTCCATGACCTCAATGCCGAGGCGCTGGCGATGAACTTCGAGCTGGCGGAGAGATACCAGCAGGCTTGCGGGGCCTCGATCACCTTCGAGCAGACCACGGAGCAGAGCGCAGCCTTCGATGGCGCAGACTACGTGGTGGTGACTATCTCCACCGGCGGGCTGAGGACCATGCGGCCGGACCTGGAGATCCCGGAGAAGTACGGGATCTTTCAGACCGTCGGCGACACCACCGGGCCGGGAGGCCTCTCGCGCGCACTGCGCAACATCCCGGTCTTCCTTGAGATGGCGCGCAACATGGAGGAACTCTGCCCCGACGCCTGGATGATCAACCTCTCCAACCCGCTGGCGGCGCTGACGCGGGTGGTGACCGGGGAGACCTCCATCCGCGCCATCGGCTCGTGCCACGGCGTAGGCGGCGTGGCCAGCATGTACGCGCGGTTCTTCGATACGCCCTTTGCCGAGTGCACGTACGTGAACACGGGCATAGATCACTGCTCGTGGTTCACAGATATGATCGTGCGCGGCGGGCAGGCGCTGGAGCTGCTCATCGAGATGGGCCTGGACGACTGGCTGACGCTGCCCCCGGAGGAGGCGAGGGAGGACGGCACTTTCGGCAGCCTGTACGCGCTCCGCTGCGGCATCATGCTGGGCCGGGAGCTCGGAGCGTTGCCGGCCATCGGTGACCGGCATATGTGCGAGTTCCTGCCGACCTTTGTTCAGAGCGAAGAGAACGTGGAGGCGTTCGGGCTGACGCGCACTTCCATCGCCGAGCGCGAGGAGCACTACCGGGACGCAAAGGCTCGCATTGAACGAATGCTGAGCGGCGAAGAGGAGATCAAGATCGAGCGCGGCACCGACGTGGTGGGCGTCGCCCACGCCGACGACGTGGGCGGCTGGATTGTGGCGCTGGAGGGCGGGCCGGCGGTTGAGGACAACCTGAATGTGCCGAACATCGGGCAGATACCGGAGCTACCGCTGGGCGCCGTGGTCGAGACGCGCGGCATTCTGGACGCTACCGGCATCCGCCCCATCGCAAGTCCGATGCCACCGGCCATCGAGGCCATCGTGCGGCCCCACGTGCTGCGTGAGGAACTGACGGTCGAGGCGGCGGTGGAGGGGGACTTCGAGAAGGCCGTCGCGGCCCTCGCCACCGACCCGCTCGTGGCCCGCCCGGACCTGGCGAGGCCGATGCTGCGCGAGCTGATGGAGGCCAACAGGGACTGGCTGCCGCAGTTCTCCCTCGCGTAGGTCGGGCTTCCAAGCCTGAGAAGGCATCCCGCGCAGGCAGGGACGCCCGCGGGCGGCGGAGAATACAACCCCCTTGAGCGCAGTCGCGCCTGCTCCCCCTATTGGAGGCCCATCAATGAGCACTGACCGGCAAGTCAGAGTGGCCGTCGTAGGCGGCGGCATGTTCTTTCAGGACGTGATCGGGCAGACGCTGATGGACTTCGAGCGTTACGGCCTGGCCCCCTACCTGGGGAGCATCGGGCAGGGCAAGTACGCCCGTGAACTCGCCGAGGTGGAGATCAGATTCGTCGCCATCGGGACCCGCTCGTCCGAGCGCGGCACGGCCGGCAAGATCGCTGAGTGGTACAAGGAGGGCGTGCCCGAGAGCGAGATCGCGCCGTACTACGGCGACGCGGTCTGGGAGGAGATCGTCTCTGAGGCCTCGCCCGATGTGCTGGTGGTCGCAACGCCCGACGACCTGCACCATGCGCCGATCATGCACGCGCTTGGCAGCGGCCTCGACGTGATCACCGAGAAGCCGCTCTGCCTCAAGCTGGAGCAGGCGGACGAGATCATCTCGGCCGCGCGGGACGCTGACCGGATCGTCAGCTCGGATATGCACAAGCGCTACGATCCGATGCACGTCAAGCTCTTCCGCGACCTGGTGCCGCGCATGGGTGAGGTGAACTACATCCGGGCCGTGCTGGAGGAGCCGCTGGAGGTCTCCACCGAGGTCTTCAAGTGGGCGGCGCGCAGCAATCCGTTCAGCTACGTTGGCTGCCACT
>CBFDBV010000392.1:0-4742 GCA_965603135.1 uncultured bacterium | reverse complement strand
CCAGCAATGAGGAGGCAGGCGTCTACCAGGCCGCGCTGGGCAGAGGAACGGTGCTCCTCTTTGGCGACCTCGACCACCCGTTCCCAATGGACGAGTTGATGAGGGCCGTGGCGGCCAACACGCGCTCGACGATCCACTGCACCAACCCGGAATTCAAGCTCGTGCTGCGGGAAGCGCCCGACGCATACTACCTCTACGTGGTCAATACCGATGCCCGTCCGTTGGAGGGGGCCGCCCAGGGGGAGATCACGCTCACCCGGGCCATCAGCGAGGCGGCGGACCTGGGCGTGCACAAGCCGGTCTTGGTGCCGCTCACCCAGGTTCAGGACCGCACGCACTTCACTATCCGCCTCGCGCAAGGCGAGGGCACACTGGTGCGGCTCACGAGATGAGCGGGGCGGGCGAGTCTGAGGGAGGGCAGTGACGATGATCGCCGCGTACGCTGCGTTTCTCGCCGCAGGTGCTCTGTGGTCTCAGCCGGAGGGCGCCCTGATCTTCCGCGCTGACTTCGAGCAGCCCACGGCTTTGGAGGCGTGGTCCGGCTCGGGCGGGGAGGTCGTAGAGGGCTATCAGGGCGGCCGGTCGCTGTTCGTCGAACAGCCCAGGGATGCTGAGGCGGACCGCGTGATGCGTCAGCACGATCTGCCGATCGAGGAGATGGCCGGGCGGCTGATCACGCTCAAGGCCACGGTGAAGGCGGAAGGAGTGAGTGAGCGGCCACAGCCCTGGAACGGTATCAAGGTCATGCTCATCCTGGAGCTGCCCGACGGCAGACAGCATCCGCAACTACCGCTCGCCGTGGGGACGTTTGACTGGACGAGTGTCACGCGCGTCATCCGCGTGCCCGCGGCGGCAACGAAGGCGACGCTGGCGCTTGGCCTGGAGAAAGTCACAGGGAAGGCGTGGTTCGACGATGTCGTCATCCACTCGGGTCGCCCCTGGACCGGCGGCAGGAGGAGTGAGACCATGGATAGAGGTCACGACCTGCCGAGACTGCGCGGAGCGATGCACGGGCCGAGGTTCGTGGAGGAGGACTTCCGCACTCTCGCCACCGAGTGGGGCGCCAACCACATGCGCTGGCAGCTCAACTGGGTGCCTATGAGCAAGGCCAGGGAGTGGGCGAAGGACCTGGATGCGTATGACGAGTGGCTGGCAGGGGCTCTGGCCGACTGTGATCGCGCGGTTGACCTGGCGGAGGACCTGGGAGTGCTGCTGCTCGTGGACCTGCACTGCCCGCCGGGCGGGCGCGCGGACGGCGGGGTCTGCCGTATGTTTCAGGAGAAGCGATACCAGGACAAGCTGCTCGAAGTCTGGGACCAGATCGCCAGGCGATACCAGGGACGGAAGGCCGTGTGGGCCTACGAGGTCATCAACGAGCCGGTGGAGGGCATGGTGGCGCCGGGGCTGATGAACTGGCGCGAGCTTGCCACCGAGGCGATCAAGATCATCCGCGCCCTCGAGCCCGGGAAGCCCGTGGTCGTTGAGCCGGGCCCGTGGGGCGGGCCGGGAGGCTTTGACAGTCTCCGCCCGCTGGACCTGGACGGCATCATCTACAGTTGTCATATGTACATACCCCACCAGTTCACCCACCAGGGCGTGCATGGTAGCGAGGTGGGGTCGGTCTACCCCGGCATAATCAATGGTCAGCAGTGGGACAAGGAGCGGCTGCGCGAGGCGCTCCAGCCCGCCCGCGACTTCCAGGTGGAGTTCAATGTGCCGATGTATATCGGCGAGTTCAGTGCCATCCGCTGGGCGCCCGACAACAGCGCCTATCGCTATCTGAAGGATGTCATTGACATCTTCGAGGAGTACGAGTGGGACTGGGCGTACCACGCCTTCCGCGAATGGGCCGGATGGAGCGTCGAGCATACCACCGACCGCGAGAACTGGGAGCCCAGCCCCACGCCGACCGATCGCGAGCAACTGCTCCGGTCGTGGTACGCCAGGAACGAGAGGCGGGAGTGGTAGTGTCGCGGGAGAGTACTCGTGTCAGCGCGTTGCGCTGATGGCTGGACTGAACACACGTAAGGCGAGTGAGCCGGTGGGGCAGGCCTCACGCGTCCTGCGGCCAGCGGAAGACGACCTGTCCCTCCGAAAAAGTCCATCCAGCCTGGGCCCCTGGGCGGTGTTGTGTGACGACTCGTCGCCAACCCACGCGGACCAAGTCGTGCGACGAATGGCTGCGTGTTTAGCCTGCGACTGCGGTCCCGCCGTCACGGATCCGGATTCGCACTGATCGTCGTTGACCCGATGTACGCGAACGGCGCTCCAGCCCCCGCCAGGGCCTTCATGAGATCGTGATTTGTCTTGTAGGGGCCCTTGCGGCTGGTGAACTCCGAGATCTCGACGCCACCGTCGGGGCTCGGGACGAGGATGATGTTCGGTGCATCCTCAGCCGGTTCGCCCGCCGTCGCGTACCAGTAGTCCTTGTTGACCGGGCCGTTAGGCCCGTGCCACTTGGTGACGTGGTACAGGTGAACAGGCTTGTCGTAGGTAACAAGCGGCGTCTTGGGCTTGTCCGGGTTCTCACCATCCTCGCCACCCTCCTCCTTGTTGTCGTCGTCGCCCTGTGCGACGGCAGCCGCCACCTCGGGCACCTCGATCCCATCCACGATATCCCGCAGCAGGCCCGCGAGCGCGATTACCAGCCCCGATCCCGATTTCATCGCCTCAAGCTCGCCGGCGCTGTCCAAGAAAAAGCGCCTCTGGGTGAGCCTGTGGACCCCGAGCAGGTGCTTGATCTCGATATGGTACCAGTCTTCCAGCGGCGATTTGGCCCGCGCGAGGTCGGTCAGCAGGTACTGCGTCGCATTCAGTGTGCCCTCGGATCGGCGCAGCTCCGCTCGCACGTCATCCAGCAGCGCCTCTGGCGGCAACTCCGATAGCCGAATGCGCTCGGCGCGGAGCGTTGCAGTGGACCGCTCGACGCGCTTCTCCAAGTTGCCTGTCGTGCGGAACCAGTCGCGCACTTGGGGCCCTAACACCGCCTCCAGCAGACTATACACTACCTCGCCGACAAACTGTACGACAATCTCTTTGCTCGTGATGCGGCACAAGAGTTTGGTGATGCGCTGGCGGACCATCTGCCGCACCTTGTGCAACGCCGCCGCGCGGGCAGTTGGTATATTGTAGAATGGGATTCTCAGCCAGTGGTTGCTGATCTCTTCAGCGCGGCTCTTGAGCTTGTTGGTGATGCGGGTGCGCGTCTCGGCTTCCGCCGCACGGAGGCCGTCGCTCGTCAGCACGGCGGCCAGGCCCTGGCTGTGAAAGCGCTCGCCGATCTTCTTGGCCAGGTGCGTCTGCAGCTCGCGCAAGGCGTGCTGCCGGACGGTCTCCTGGTCGGCATCCCCCTTGACCAGCTTGAGCTGGAGGAGCGTGCCATACGCGGTGACGATGTCCACAACGCGGGCCGCGTTCTCCTGGGCGAGCCGGATGTCGGTTGTCAGGCCGGCGCGCGTGACCGGATCAATGAACTCGCTGAGCACGAAGCTGTAGTTGTCCACCGCGCTGACAGCGTCGTATCCAGCCTCCTTCAGATCGGCGGCCCACTTGGCCGCCTCGTTCTCATCGGCCGGCTTCGGCGACCATGACTTGATCACCGCGAGCGCCTCGGCGAGCTCCGAGGCCGACTTCTGCAACGCTCCCACGTGGTGGCTCCAGCCTACCGCCGCGCCCGGCGTTTCTGGCCCGACGTGCGCCCCGCCGGCTTGCACGGCCTCACGGCCGTCGTCCCCACCTCCGCCCTCCTCGCCCCCGCCGAGGTTCGGGTCGAGGGTCTCTCCGCCGACGAGCGGTCCGGAGGGGAAGAACCGCCTCAGCTCATCGAGGGGGATGTCGAATGTATCATATCCCTCGCCATCTTCGAGGTTGTTGAGGGTGTAAATGGCCTCGCCAGTCTCGGGATCAACGAAGGCGTTGAGCCGGGTCATGTAGAGCAGACCCTCGGTCTGTCCCTCTTCGCCCACCGCCCCGATGATGTCCACGGTGAAGGTCGTGTTGCCGGCTTCATCCTTGCCCCACTGCGCCCCGTGCCAGTCCCAGTCCAAAAGCTTGCCGGGGGCCTGGTACTCCTTGAGGAACGCGGCCCTCACCTGCTCCAGTACCTGGGTCATCGAGTCTTCACTGATGGGGTCCTCATCGGCGGGGGAAAAGGCCGGCCAAAGCACAAACGGGAGAAGCAGCATGATACGAGCCGTGCGAAGCCACATGGGAAGAGCAGCCTCCCTGGCGGGGTGCGCCACACGCAGCGTCGGGGGTCGCACCCGCGTGTGTGTAGAGCACGGTTTCCGTACCTGGTATTCGTGGTCTGGCAGAAGGGCTCCTGCTGTCCCGCCGAAGAAGTCCATCATGTCATCGTGCTCAACGAGCATCACCTGGAGCGGTTATTGGCTGACCGCTGATTGAAGACGCCGCCGCTGCGGGGGCGCTATTGAACCGGCACGAGAAGCGCCTCGCGGGATGGGGCCAGGATCGGCGGCACCCCGCGCAGGTCCACGTAGTGGTCCTCCCACGACATCTCCGTAGGCTTGGCGAGGCGTAGCGTCCAGGCCTCGCCCTCTGAGGGCTTCTCGAGGGTCACCTCGAACTGGCGCGTCTGGATGTTGTTGTCCACCTCGTCCACGACCTCGCCCGCGGGATTAATGAGCATAGCCCGGATGGCCTCGCCGGTGCCCTCGCCCCCGACCCGGACGCCGAACTCGGTGGTGCCGGCGGGCACCCAGAAGGAGTAGTCGCCGCCCGCG
>CBFDBV010000391.1:0-4768 GCA_965603135.1 uncultured bacterium | reverse complement strand
GTCGGAGGTCAATTGACATGAGGTACGTGTACTTACTGCTCGTCGTGGTGGTGGGCGTCGGCCTGGCGAGTTGGCTGAGCCCGGCCAGGTGGTCGCCCTACGTGGCCGGAGCAGTCATCGGCGTGTTGAGTTGCCTGGCTCTGCTCATCTCTGACAAGCCCCTGGGCACCTCGACGACGCACGTTCGGCTGTCCGGTTTCATTGCTCGGCTCTTCTCGCCGAAAGCGGTGGATGAGAACGCGTACTACCAGGAGACGGGCATCAAGGTCGAGTGGCAGATGATGTTGGTGCTCGGCATCTTTTTTGCAGCGCTGATCTCTGCGTTGCTCTCGGGCTCATTTGAGCTGCGCTGGCTGCCGGACGGCTGGCGCGCGGCCTTCGGCACGATGCCGCTCGCGCGGGTGCTCATCGCCTTTCTCGGCGGGCTGCTGGTTGCGTTCGGCGCGCGGTGGGCGGACGGTTGCAGCAGTGGGCACGGCATCAGCGGGACCGTTCAGATGTCCGTCGCAGGGTGGGTCGCCACCATCTGCTTCTTCGTCGGCGGCGTAGTCACCGCCCTCGTGCTCTACGGCCCGGGGGGGATGCCGCAATGAATGCTGAGCGCTCCACCATCAACTGGAACGAGCTGCTCGCCGGCCTCAGCCTGGGCCTGGTCTTCGGCCTCGCCCTTCAGAAGTCCGGCCTCACCGATCACGATGTCATCTTGCGCACGCTGCTGCTCCAGGACCTGACGGCGGCAAAGGTATTGCTGACCACCGTCGTGGTCGGGGCCGTCGGCGTCTACGCTCTGCGATCGCTCGGCCTGGTGCAGCTTCACATCCGCGAGGCGTCGTTCGGCAGTAACGTCATCGGCGGCCTCATCTTCGGCGTCGGCATGGCCCTGCTCGGGTACTTGCCCGGCACCGTCGTCGGCGCCGTGGGCGAGGGACGCCTCGACGCTCTGGTAGGCGGCATACTGGGGATGCTCGCCGGCTCGTTCCTGTTCGCGCAGGCCTATCCGAGCCTCCAGCGCGTGCTGAGTATCGGCAATCTCGGCGACAAGACCTTCTGGCAGGTGCTTCGGGTCAATCCGTGGGTGGTCGTCGTGGTGGTCTGCGGGGCAGTGATTGCGCTGCTGGTCTGGCTCGAATCCGTCGGCCTCTGATCGGGCTTCCCCTTGGTTTGGGGACGGCATGACGCGCCGGCGGTGCTGCTCGGAGAACCCTCCCCCGGAGGTACACTGATATGGCCGGCATGATGTCCACGCTCACTGCGTGGTATCACACTGACAAACTGCTCTATGCACTCGTCTCCATGGGCACGATGGCGGTAGTTGGAGTCTTCTTCGGGCTGTTGATGGACTGGCTTGGACGGAGAATGGGCGCTGACACCTCCTCAGCACGCCATCACCGAGAGAAGGTATCGCGCTGATGTACTTCCCGATCGCCGAAACGTCGGTCTGCGTGGCGTACTTGCTCGTGACTGGCTTCGCAGGCGGCGTGTGTGGGGGCTTCTGGGGGGTTGGGGGAGGCTGCATTGTGACCCCGACGCTCTACGCGTTGGGAGTGCCCATGAACATTGCTATTGGCAGCGACATGGCACACATATTCGGCAAGTCAATCATCTCCAGCCTCAGACATGCCAAGTACGGTAACCTCTCTCTCAAGATCGGCCTGATAATGGTCCCAGGTACGATGCTCGGCGTCGAGATGGGGGCGCAGATACTGCAGTACCTCAAGCGTCTCGGAGAGAGGGAAGTCAATGGCGTCATTAGCATCTTGTACATAGTCCTGCTGACCACGCTGGCTCTCTTCACCTTCCTCGAGTCGTGGCGCTCCAAGAAGATACTCGACCGCGAAAACAACGCTGCTGACGATGACACGACCTCGGCGCAAACACGACAGGTCGAGGACCGGGTCACCGCTGACTTCGCCGCATGGGCCGGAAAGCTCCGGATCCCGCCCTATCTCTCCTGTGCCGTCGCGCGCATTGAGCGGCAATCAGTATGGGTCGTCGTCATGGCCTCCCTCGTTACCGGGCTACTTGCTGGCTTGCTGGGGGTGGGCGGGGGCTTCCTGCGCATGCCGATGCTGGTCTATCTGGTAGGTTGCCCGACGCACGTGGCGGTTGGCACGGACTTGTTCTCTATCGCAGTCTCCGGCGCCTACGGGACCTTCACCCATGGGCTGAAGGGCAACGTGGACATAATGATGGCAGTTCTGATGTTGGTGAGCGCGGCTGTTGGGGCACAGGTCGGGACCTTCGCCACCAGGTACGCGCATGGCGCGCAGGTCCGCACTCTGTTCGCCGCATGGCTGTTGACTGTTGCCATCGCGGTCTTCGCCAAGACCTACATGCAGATGCCAGCCGTGTCTCTCGTGGTGATGTTGGGCACCGCCGGCGGCATGAGCGCATTGATCATCGGCTATCTTATCAGAGGGGTCGCCGCCGCCAGGGCCGACGATCGCGGCCCCGCTGAGAACGCTGAGTAGAACGCAGCAGCCCGACGCGGGGCCGCTTCAGTTACAAGTGCGCAGGCGTGTGTGCTCGGAAGTCTGAGCCAGGAGGTTGAGCTTTCGTGGTCAAGAGAGAGTACCTGCCCGGCTGGTTGGTCATGCTTATCGTGGCGGTGATCTCGTTCTACGCCTCCAGGCAGATAGTGATGGGCGGCAAGAACCCGCTGGAGGGCCCGGTCATCGCCATCGTGCTGGGCATCCTGGTCACCAACGCCGGGTTCCTGCCCAGGGCGTGCGCCGCCGGCGTGAAGGCCTTTGAGAACCCCCTTATCTGGGGCATCGTGCTCATCGGCGCGGGGCTGAACTTCACTGACATCGCCTCGCAGGGCGTGCAGATGCTCCTGATCATCGTGGTTACGATGTTCATCGGCTTCTTCTCCATCTACTACCTGGCGAAGGCCTTCGGGCTGCCGCAGAAGCTCTCCCTGCTGCTCTCTGTCGGCACCACCATCTGCGGCGGCTCGGCCATCGCGGTCACCTCGCCCCTCATTGATGCCAAGGAGGAGGAGACCTCGTATGCCATCGGCACCATCGGCTTATGGGGCCTGGTGGCGATCATCCTCTACCCCAAGATCTTCCAGCTCTTCCAGCATCCCGGGATGGATCAGGTATTCGGCGTCTTTGCGGGCACCGCGATTCACTCCACGCCTCAGGTCGTCGGGGCCGGTTTCATCTTCTCCGAGACTGCGGGAAAAACCGCCACCGCCGTCAAGCTCGTCCGCAACACTTTCCTCGCACCGGTGGCCTTCATTGTCGCTATGTGGTACACTTGGCTCGTGGGGCGCAAGTCACAGGCGGCCGCTGAGGTTGGGGGCACGCAATCAGAAGCCCCCGAGCAGGTCAACTGGGTCAAGGCCTTCCCCTGGTTCCTCTTCGGATACTTCGTGATGGTGGCGCTGCGCACGTATGGTTTCTTCACTGAGCTTGGCATTGACATCTTCAATCAGACCGGCAAGTTCCTGATCCTGGTGGGGATGGCGGGCATCGGGCTGAACACGAAGTTCAGCGCCTTCAGGGGCATCGGCGTCAAGCCGCTGGTGGTGGGCTTCATCGGTGCGATCATCGTGGCCGGCGCGAGCCTGGCGATGATCTTCGCGATGCACATCGGCGCGGCGTAGGGGCGGTCATCGGATGTCGCCTTCGGAGCCCATCATGGTCCCCCTACGCTACGGCCCACGGGCCGCCACCGTTCGCGTCCCCCGCGGGAAGCTGGTAGGCATTTACGAGCCGCGCTCTCTGCCGCACCTCGACGACCTCCCAGCAGCAACGCGACGGGCGCTGAGGGAGCCGCTGAACGCGCCGCCGCTGCGCCAACTCGCAGAGACCGCGCGCAGCGCCGCCATCCTCATTGACGATGTGACCCGTCCCGTCCCGACCCCGGAGTTGCTGCCTCCGGTGCTCGACGAGTTGGCCGCGGCCGGCCTCTTGGGCGATGCCGTCTCCATCATCGTCGCCCGCGGCGTGCATCGCTCCGCTTCTGAGCGCGAGACGCGCGCGCTCGTTGGCGACCCCTCCTGGGGCCGCTCGCCGGTCTACGATCACGATCCCGAGGCCGACCTGGAGTTCCTGGGCGAGACCACCCTTGGCACGCGCGTCTTCCTGAACCGCCGCTTCCTGGCCGCCGACCTGAAGATCGCCGTGGGCGATGTCGAGTATCATCAGTTTATGGGCTACGGCGGCACCGCCAAGAGCGTCTTCCCCGGCGTGGCCGACGCGGAGTCAACTCGCCTCAATCACTCGCGCATGGACCTGGAGGGCGCCGAGCCGGGCCGCATCGAGGGCAACCCGGTGCGCGAGGAGGTGGACGAGGTGGGGAGGATGGCCGGCCTCGACTTCTGCCTCAGCGTGGTGCTGGACGCCGACCATCACCCGGTCGGCTGCTTCGGCGGGGAGATGATGGCGGTGTTGCATGCGGGCGCGGCGTTGGTGGACGAGATGTTCCGCGTGGTGGTCCCGCGCGCGGCCGACGTGGTGTTGGTGAGCGCCGGCGGTGCGCCTCGCGATGTCAACCTCTACCAGGCGCAGAAGGCGGTCCGCTCGGCGACGAAGATTGTGCGCCGCGGCGGGAAGACTGTGCTGGTGGCGGAGTGTCCCGAGGGTGCGGGCTCTGACCTCTACGTGCAGTGGATGCGCGAGGCCGAGGGCCTCGACGACATCTTCCAGCGCCTGCGCGAGCGGTTCGTTATGGGCGGGCACAAGGCCTATCAGTTCGCGCGGTCGCTGGCGTGGGCGGAGGTGTGGCTGCTCTCAGCGATGGAGCCGGAGCGAGTGCG
>CBFDBV010000390.1:0-4770 GCA_965603135.1 uncultured bacterium | reverse complement strand
AATGCCACCACCGAGAGCGCGATGCCGGCCGCTACGGCGGACCTCCCGGGTCTCATGTCATCAGCCCCTCTCAGGACTGTTTCAACTGCCGCAGTTGGCACTCCCTCTGCGCGCGGCGCCCGCGCAGCGAATGCAGGAGGACGTGCAGAGGAGCCTGTACCCGCGACGTGAGTCCCTCTATTCTCCCTGCCCTTTCGCCGCCAGGTACTCGGCCCACGGCGGGGGGCCGGGGTCGCTGACCTCGTTGAGCATCGCCGGCATCGGCTGGTTCAGCACCGCCTCGATCCGGCGGCGCTGCTCCGCCACGACCCCCGGATGCTCGTCGTGCACACTCTCCTCCTCGTCAGGCAGCCGGAACAGCACCGCGTTCGGGTCCTGCTCGTGCACCGCCGTCCAGTACAGCCACTCATCGTCGCGCACCGCCGCCCATGACCCCGCACGGCCCTCCTTCGCCGCACACCAGCCGCTCACGATGTGATCCCGCAGGCGCTCCGCCTCGCCCGTCACCAGCGGCCACACGTTCAGACCCTCCGTCCAGTGCGGGACCTCCAGCAGCGAGAGCAGCGTCGGCATCAGGTCGTGGCTCTGCACGTAGGCGTCAATGACCTGGCCCGAGGGCCCGTCAGGATGGCGCATATACCAGACAATGCCCGTGTTGTACGAGCGCAGGTTGCCCCCGCCCTTTCCGTAGCGGCCGTGGTCCATCAGTTGCGTCCCGTGGTCGGAGAGCACCACCACGATTGTGTCATCCCACAGGCTCAACTCCGTGACCTTGTCAAAGAGCGCGCCCACCCACTTGTCCACGAAACTGACCTCGCCCAGATACAGCGCCTTGATGCGCTCCAGCTCGCGCTCGGTGGGCTGCTGGTTCTCGTGCGCGGCGCCCGGAAAGACGAAATCCTTGCCCTCGTAGTCGGGGCAGTAGAGGTCCGCATACTTGCTGGGCGGGTCCCAGGGCTCGTGCGGGTCGAAGCTGTCCACCCACAGGAAGAACGGCGCATTCCGATGGCACTCGTCGAGCCACTCGGCGGCCCGGCGCATGACCCGCGCGCACAGGTAATCCTCCTCCTTCTGCCGCCCGCGCATGTTGTACAGGTACTGCACCAGCGTGGCGTGCTTGCGCCAGTTGATGGGCTCGCGGACGCGCTTGCGCATCTCCTGCTCGATCATGTCGGGCGTGCCGCCGCGCCAGTTATCGCTCTCCTGGCCGCGGATGAAGTCGTAGTTGACGAAGCCGCGCGTGAAGTTGCAGGTGGGCTTGAACATATGGTAGGTATCGGCGACCATGCCCGTGTAGTAGCCGCGCCTGACCAGGATCTCGGCGATGGTATCCTGCTCGGGCGGGATCTTGTGCCAGCCGGGCTGATGGTGCCAGAGGCCGCGGCGGTCGAAGTTGTAGCGCCAGGGGAAGGACCGGCGGCCGGTCAAGAAGGCGCGGCGGATCTGGAGGGTGGGCTGCCCTTCGCCGTGGGCGCCCTCGAAGGCGATGCCGCCGGCGCGGATCTCATCGAGGTTGGGCGTCTGGCAGTGGCTGAGCTTCTTCCCCCCGCCGACGATGTCGTTGCGAAAGGTATCCAGGCAGATGCAGATGACGTTCACGGTGCAGTGCTCCTTTCGGTATGGTGATGTGTGCGCTCCATTCCGCAGCAATGGGGCGTTGGTTTCCAGGCAGAGCTGACGGCAACTGTCCCACCG
Source organism: uncultured bacterium (assembly GCA_965603135.1). GTDB lineage: Bacteria > Armatimonadota > Zipacnadia > Zipacnadales > UBA5352 > CBFDBV01. The sequence continues at coordinate 3,075 of CBFDBV010000390.1, read as the reverse complement.
GCTCAGCATCCGCTAGTGGGGTCAGAGGGCGGCGCTAGCCCCCCTCGTCATCTTCCTCGAACTGCTCGTCAATGCGCATTTCGTCGGGCCACTCCCGCACTACGATGCGACCGGTGCGCGTGTCCAGCACCCAGTAGGTGTGGTTCGCGTCGAACCAGCTCACGAACTGATACGCCCCTACAGCGCCGGGCCCCCCGCCCTCGTCCCTCGGCCCGCGCAGCGCCTCCATCATGCCCCAGCGGATGTCCATGAGCGCCTCCTGCTTGAACAGAAGCTCCTCCGCCTGCGCGGTATCGAAAAAGCCGGGGTCCTTCATGACCCCCTGCACGAGCTGTGACCAGACCCCCACAAGGGCGCCCATGATCTGGTCGTTCAGTCGGTCCACACCCAGTGCGGCCTCGGACTGCGCGGACACCGATGACGCGGTGAGCCACCATGCGACTACGACCACGGAGACCAGTGTACGAGCGCCGAGGGGTATGCGCCAGAGCCATCGCCGTGCTCTCATGTCAGATCGCTCCCATCGGACGTATTCGGTGCGTTGGCAGAGACCTTCGCAGAGACCTTCGCCGAGACCTCACCGTTGCCCTGCGCCAACCCGACGTTATCACGTTGGGCCCACGGGGCTGGCGGCACAGGTCTTGACAGCGCATCCAGCTTCGACTATGCTGACCAGGCAAACCTCACAAATGATGCTCAAGGGACTTGACAACTCTACGCTCAAGGTGTATAATAGCACCAGTACTGCAAGAGCGGACTCTCGGCCTCATTGGCTACCCGCCAGTGGGGCCTGATATGAAAAGGGCTCGCAATCTCGGGACTCTGGGCGCCCGGTTCGGGTGCCCGGCTGAATGCTAAGAAGGCGGTGACCAGCAGTGGCGAAAGCGGTAGGAATTGACCTTGGCACCACAAACTCGTGTGTCGCGGTAGTCGAGGCGGGTGACCCGAAGGTGATAACGAACGCCGAGGGCGGTCGCACCACTCCCTCGGTGGTGGCCATCACCAAGGAGGGCGAGCGCCTCGTCGGGCAGCCGGCCAAGCGGCAGGTCGTGCTCAACCCCGAGCGCACCGTCTCCTCCGTCAAGCGCGAGATGGGGACGCGGAACGTGCATACGATAGACGGCAAGGATTACACGCCCGAGCAGATCTCGGCGATGATCCTGCGCAAGCTCAAGGATGATGCCGGCGAGCACCTCAAAGAGGAGGTCAAGCAGGCCGTCATCACCGTGCCCGCGTACTTCGATGACGCCCAGCGCACAGCCACCAAGCAGGCGGGCGAGATCGCCGGCCTGGAGGTGCTGCGCATCATCAATGAGCCCACGGCAGCAGCCCTCGCCTACGGACACCAGATGGACAAGCTGGAGGGCACCATCCTCATCTACGACCTGGGTGGCGGGACCTTCGATGTCTCCATCCTGGACGTGGAGGTTGACAAGGCCGCCGAGGATGAGCGGGACTACTACGAGGTGCTCGCGACCTCCGGCGATACGCACCTGGGCGGCGATGACTTCGACCAGCGCATAGTGGACTACCTCGCCGAGGAGTTCATCAAGGACACGGGCATAGACCTGCGCAAGGACCGCCAGGCCCTCCAGCGGCTCAAGGAGGCCGCAGAGAAGGCCAAGTGCGAGCTGTCCAGCTCGGTGCAGACGACCATCAGCCTGCCCTTCATCACCTCGGTGGAGGGCGAGGGCGCCAAGCACCTGGAGACGACCCTCACACGAGGCAAGCTCGAGGAACTCATTGACGACCTCATCAAGAAGACCGCCGAGTCCCTGCAGCGCGCGATGAAGGACGCCAACGTCGCCAAGGGCGACATTGATGAGGTGCTGCTGGTGGGCGGCTCGACGCGCATCCCGGCCGTGCAGCAGCTCGTCGAGGAGCTGACCGGCAAGTCGCCGCATAAGGGCATCAACCCCGACGAGGTCGTGGCCGTCGGCGCAGCCATCCAGGCCGCCGTGCTCACCGAGGATATGACCGACATGGTCCTCGTGGACGTGACGCCGCTGAGCCTGGGCATCGAGACCCTGGGCGATGTCGCCGACATGCTCATCGAGCGGAACACCTCGATCCCGACCAAGGTGGAGCGGACCTACACCACGGCCTCGGATATGCAGACGACCGTCGAGGTCCACGTGCTCCAGGGCGAGCGCAGCCGCGCCAGCCAGAACAAGTCGCTCGGCAGGTTCCACCTGACGGGCATCCCGCCCGCGCCCCGAGGCATCCCGCAGATCGAGGTCGCCTTCGATATTGACGCCAACGGGATCATCAACGTCTCGGCCCAGGACAAGGCGACCCAGCGCGAGCAGGAGATAACCATCACCGGCTCCGGGCAGCTCTCCGACGACGAGGTCAAGGGGATGGTCAGCGAGGCAGAGCAGCACGCCGAGGAGGACCGGAAGTTCGAGGAGGTGGCCCAGGCGCGCAACCAGGCGGACCAGCTCGCCTACCAGCTTGAGAATACGCTCAACGACCTGGGCGACAAGGTGGACGCCAGCGACGCCGAGAGCGTGCGCGCGAAGATAGAGAACCTCCGCGAGGCGGGCAAGGGCGACGACGCGGCGGCGATCCGCGCCGCCATTGACGAGGTGCAGCAGGAGTTCTCGCGCATCTCGCAGGCGGCCTACGAGGCGGCAGCGGCGGCCGAGGGCGTCCAGGAGCAGGCGGCGGAGGGGACGACCGGAGGGCCCGCCGGAGGCACCGAGGAAGCCGGGCCCTCGGGTGACGATGACGTGATAGACGCGGAGTTCGAGGCGGAGGACGAGGAAGACTAATGCGGCCGACATGGGCGGATCCAACTGAAGACGTGTTCAGGCTGAGGGAGCGGCTCTACCGGCTGCTCGATGCCAGCTTCGCGCCAGAGCAGTCGGCGGAGCCGCCGGGCTCCTTCAGCCCCAACGTGGATATCCTGGCCGCCGATGAGCACGTGCTGATCCTCGTCGAGGTGCCCGGGATGGCGCGGGAGGATATGTCTGTGCAGGTCGAGGATCGCGTGGTCACCATCAGCGGGGAGCGGAAGCCGCCCAGCCTTGAGGCGGAGTTCCATCGGCGCGAGCGGCCAGCGGGGAAGTTCTC
>CBFDBV010000389.1:0-4778 GCA_965603135.1 uncultured bacterium | reverse complement strand
ATCGGCGTCGTCTGCGATGAGTGCGGCGCGCCGATGAGGGTACGGTCCGGCAAGCGGGGCAAGTTCCTCGGCTGTTCCAACTACCCCAGGTGCAAGGGGACGAAGCCGATGAGCGCGGCCATCGAGGCCGGCTACCAGCCGCCCCAGCCTGAGAAGCTCGATGAAGAATGTCCCGAGTGCGGCAAGCCCCTTGTCGTCCGCGAGGGCAAGCGCGGCAAGTTCATCGCCTGCACCGGATACCCCAAGTGCAAGTACACGCGGGATTACACTGACTCGAAGGAGGGCAATGACGCTGACTGAGCAGCAGGCTCCCCGCGCGCCCTCAGTGCCGTCCGGGGTGCTCGCCGCCGTATTCCTGATGGCTCTGGCCGTGCTTACCTATGAGGTCGCGCTGACCAGGGCCTTCAGCGTGCTGCTGCGCTATCATTTCGTGTTCCTGGCCATCTCTCTCGCCACCTGCGGGCTCGGGGTCGGCGGGCTGCTCGACTTCCTGTTCGTGCGCAAGTCCCCTGCCGTCGGCGACCCCGGGCCGGTCCTCAGCCTCCTGGCCGCCGCCGCTTCCCTCGCCTTCGTGGGTTCCATCGCTCTGCTCTTCTCCACCCCGCTCTCTGCCTGGTTGACCTCCCTGGCGCTGGTCGGCGGCATTTGCATCATCCCCTTCATCGCCGCCGGCGCCTTTATGAGCCACCTCTTCGCGATCTACTCAACGCACGGCGGGCGCCTGTATTTCTACGACCTCACCGGCGCCGCCCTGGGAAGCTGCGCCGTGATCATCGCCCTGCAACTCCTGGGCGCCACCAACGTCCCCATCCTCTGCGCTATCCTGGCTGCCCTTGCCGGCGCTGTGGTGGCGACTCGCTGGCCCTGGAGGGCGGCCGGCGCGGTCCTTGCGCTGCTGATGGCTGCCGGCTTGGTCCACAACCTGCGCGATCATCTCATAGACCTGCCCACGATGCCTCCGGGCGCCGACCCGTCAGCCAAGCCGCTCTTCCGCGAACTCGGCGATCCCCGCATCAAGGCCAAGATAGTTCACACCGAGTGGAACGCCTTCGCCCGCACCGATGTTGTCGCCAACGCGCGGCCCGACGGCCAATACTACCCTACCGACGACCTGTACATTTACACGGACGGCGAAGTGCCGACGAATATGATACACTTTGATGGCGACCTGTCGGAAGTCGTAGCCGAGTACGGCCGCTTCATCGGCTTCTTTCCCTTTTACACCGGCCGGCCGCGGCACGCACTCCTCATCGGTCCCGGCGGCGGGCTCGACGTGCTCCTCGCGCTGGCGGTCGGCACGGAAAAGATCGAGGGCGCCGAGTTGAACCCGTCTATGCTGCCCGTCGTGCGGCGCTTCAGGGACTTCGCCGGGCCGGTGTACGATTATGCCAACGTGGATGTGCGCGTGGAGGAGGGCCGCAGCTACGTGCGCCGGTCCTCCGAGCGCTACGATCTCATTTACATGGCTCTGACCAAGACCGCCACCACCGCCGCCAGCTCCCTGGCCCTGGTTGAGAGCTACGTGCACACCGTCGAGGGCTTCCGCGACTATCTGGCCCACCTGAGCGACACCGGCCAGGTCGCGGTAGTCTGCCAGCATCCGCTGGTGCTCACGCGCCTGTTCCTGACCGCCCTCGTGGCGCTCGAGGCAGAGGGGCTCAGCACCGACAAGGCCCTGGAGCATCTGGTCGCTATGAGCGTGCCTTGCGAGCAGTACGCCGAGGGCCCCTACCGGCACATGGTGATAGCGTATCGCCGGCCGCTCTCGAAGGTGCGCTCGAGCCAGTTGGCGAAGGAGGCGGTTGCCTTGGGGCTGGTTCCCGCGTTCTTCCCGGGAGCCTACGAGCCTGAGCCCTTCAAGTGGCTGCGCGGCGAGGGCGGACAGCTTCGGCGGTTCGTCGGGCGCTTTGACCGCTGGTGGGCTGCCGGAGAGGTGAACGTCGCCCCATGCGTTGATGACAGGCCCTTCGTCATAGACTTCACCTGGGGCATAGCGCCGCGCTTTCGCAACTTCGCCCTCGCGGTCTTCGCGCTGGTGGCGGTGTTCTCTGCCGTGACGGTGCGGCAGCTCGCCCGTCCCGTTGGGGACAGGGGCATCCCCGGCGGAGCCGGACTTGTCCCCCGTAGCCTTGGCGAAGGGGGAACAGCGGACGCGGGCGTGCTGACCGGAGCCGTGGTGTACTTCGCCCTGCTGGGCGCGGGGTATATGCTGGTAGAGGTGTGCCTGGCGCAGAAGCTCATCCTCTACCTGGGCTATCCCGCCTTGACGCTCTCGGTGCTGCTGTTCTCGCTGCTGGTGGGCAGCGGCGGAGGGAGCCTGTTCAGCCAGCGCTGGCCAACGGCGACGATGCTGCGCTCGGCCTCTCTCGCGGCGCTGATGGTCTGCGTCGGGGTAGTGGCGCTGCTCATTGTGCTGCCCGCGGTGCTGTCGGCGACGCTCTCGTGGCCGATTCAGGGCCGATGCCTGATGGCGATGCTCGTCCTGATGCCGCTGGGCTTCGCGATGGGTATGCCCTTCCCCACCGGCATCCGCGAGGTGGGAACCTGGGCTCAGAGCATCGTCCCCTGGGCCTGGGGCGTCAACGGGGTCACCTCAGTGCTGGGCTCGGTGCTGGCGATGCTGGCGGCGAAGCTCTACGGCTTTCAGGTGGTGCTGCTGGGTGCGGCGGCGATCTATGCGACGGTCTTCGCCCTCACGAGCGCGGCCTACGCGCACAGACGTCGTCTGCCCGGCAGGCAGCAATCATAGCCGGCAATCATCTCAAACCATGAGAAGGACGGTACCATGGCTCAGACGACACGAGTGGAAATACGCAACGACCGGACCCGCCAGGTCATCGAGCGCGTCAACCAGGAGATACAGGAGTGGACGATGCGCACGCTGACCGAACTGCGTATGACGCATCGGTCGCGGCAGGCGGCCGAACACGCCTGTAGCAAGGTCGTGGACGGGCGCAAGTACCTGCTGGTCCCCAAGCACACCGAGGAGGAGCGGTTCTTCCTCAGGCTTCTCATCCTTCTGGCCATCGCCAAGCGCCCGACCTTGCAGCCGAAGGCTCTCCAGGTCGCCGACTACTACTCCACGAACTACGCCTTTGAGTGGACTCAGTCGCCCGTCGCTCGGCCCGCGATGATGCGCGCACGCGACATGATCCTCTCCGCCGCCGAGTCGGAGTTCGGCGACACGCCGATGGCCCCCATGCTCGCCTACGCCTACCATCATCACAAGACGCTGGGCATCCGCAACATCTCGAACTACGGGGAATGTTACGCCGAGGCGGCGGCCCTGATGCATCACAGGCACTTCGTCAACCTGGAGCAGGCCTGGCGCGAGCGCCTTGGGCTGCACATGATATCCCACGACCTCTGACCGGAGGCCTTCCCAGCGGAGCGCTTGCGCTCCGTGCCGAGGGCAAGCCCTCGGCTGGGGGCGAGGAGGACAGTCACCTAAGGTGACTGTCCCCGATCCCTGCAGCGACTACGGGGAGTGTCATGCCCACGCGGCTGCCCTGATGTTGCTGTTTCCAGCCTCCAGCCTCCAGCCTCCGCCGTTTGGCCTACCTGAGGATCGCCTTGAAGACCTTGAGGATCCCCTGGTTCCAGGCGACGCGGTGGGTCAGCCCGGTCTTGCCCGCGGTCTCCTCCTTGTGCTCCAGGTACCACTGGTAGGAGCGGATGAGGGCCTCGGCGTTGCTGTACCGGGCCGACCACCCCAGCGTCTCCTTGATCTTGTCTACCGCGACATAGCTGTCCGTGTCGGCGGTGCCGTAGACCCACTTGTAGAGCGGCGAGAGGTGGAGCGCCTCGAAGAGAGCCAGCGTCGGCTTGACCAGCCACGCGGGCGTCCCCATCACGCGCGCGCCGGTCCCGGCGTACTCGCACATTGCGCCGACGTCCTCGCGCACCGTGCCGAACTGCTCGGCGCCGACGTTGAAGGTGTCATTGCACCTCTCCTCAGGTGCAGTCGCGCACAGATAGATGGCCTCGCACAGGTCCTCGACCTCCAGCAACTGGTAGCGGTTCTTCCCGTTGCCGATGACCGGGATACGGCAGCCGCTCTCCACCCAGTCGTAGAGGATCTGAAAGACCCCCAGGCGCGCGGTGCCGATGAAGGTCTTGGGCCGGACCATGGAAACGATCAGGCCCTGGTCGCGGAACTGCTCGCAGACGACCTCGGCCTCGACCTTGCTCTCGCCGTAGGGCCCTACCCCCACCATCTCCTGATCCTCGTGGAGCGGATGGACCTTCGGAACGCCGTAGACGGCGGTGGAGGAGATGTGGACCATGCGCGGGATGCCAAGCTCCTGGGCGACGCCCAGGACGGCGCGCGTGCCCTCGACATTCGTGGAGAAGATGTCCTTGCGCGTGCGGAGGGGCAGCGCGGCCGCCCCGTGCACGATGCAGGAGATGTCGCGGCCCTCCAGCGCCTCCCTCACGGAATCTGCACCGCGCACGTCCGCGTGCAGGAAGCTCGTGCCCTCCGGATAGTCGGCCTCGATGTACTCCGCGATGTCCAGGAGCGCACAGCTCTCGCCCTTTCGGCCGAAGTAGTTGGCGACGTGGTATCCCAGGAAGCCTGCGCCGCCGGTTATTGCGATCATCGTCTACCGTCTCCTGCCCTCACCTGTCCTTGCTGGGATTGAGAGCATAGCCCCACCTCTGGGTTGCGTCAAGGCCCCGACAGCCACCAGCTTCCTCGTAGGTCGGGGGTTTCAGCCCCCCCCGGTGGGCGGTTGCCCCCCCCAAAAACGCGGAGGGGGGGGAATCCCCCCCCAACA
>CBFDBV010000388.1:0-4804 GCA_965603135.1 uncultured bacterium | reverse complement strand
GTGACCGCCGACCTGCGCGGGGCCATCGAGACCACCATCCGCAAGACCACGCACAGCGATCCGACCTTCGTCGAGGAGGGCGTGACGCACTACGTGGTGCCGAACATCCCCGGCGTGGTGCCCGGGACCTCGACCCTCGCCCTGGCGGCGGCCACCTTGCCCTACCTCCTGGAACTTGCCAACAAGGGCGTCGAGCAGACGCTGGCTGAGAATCCCGCGCTCGCGGGCGCCTTGCTCTGCGCCAACGGCGAGCCGGTAGCACCAGACATCGCCGAGATGCTCTGACCCTCACCTCCAAGGCAGTTCGTCTATTGCAACGGATTCAGGCCCCGACGCTATGTTGGGAGGTGTGCCCGATGAAGCAGATTATGACTGGGCTCGCTATCGTGGTGCTGAGCACGGTGGCTGCGGCCCAGGAGCCGGAAGTGCTGTTCTATCTGCCCTTCGATGGGAGCGCGAATGCCGCTTACTCGGCCGGTGAGACGCCGATGGGCGGCCGCGCGGCCAACGATGTTCTGCTCTACGAGGTCGAGGGGCAATTCGCGGAGGGCCTGGTCGGCCAGGGACAGCTCTTCGACAAAGCCGGCATCGAGTATCTGTCCGAGGGCAACATCAACCAGGCGCGCGGCACGCTGGCCCTGTGGGCGATGATCAACTGGGACGGCACGCGCGATGACATTTACTGCACGTTCTTCGGGCTCAAGGGCTGGGGGCTGCTCTACAAGTACACCAACCAGACGATCATGACCTTCGGCTGGATCAAGTCTGACGCGCAGTACCACTACGGCTGCACCGCCGGCATCGAACACTGGAAGGCCGGCGATTGGCATCACATCGCCATCACCTGGGACGCGCCTGTCGGAGTGCGCCGGCTCTATCTGGACGGAGAGCTCGCGGCCGAGGGCGAGATCCCCTCGACGCACCCGGGCGAGAAGCACATGGTGGTCGGCTCCAGCTTCGGGGCCAACCCCGCGCGGGCCGTCCTCGACGAAGTCTACATCTGGGACCAGCCGCTGACCGCCGAGCAGATCGCTGCCGTGCATCAGAGCGGGCTGAACGGTGAGCGAGTGTGGGAGGTGCCGGTGTCGGAGACGGCCAGCCCCAGCCTGCCGACGCCGCCGGAGGGCGAGCGGCCGCCCCTGCCCGCGGAAGTTGACTGGAGCCTCGCCGACGCCGAGCGCAAGGTCACTGCCACCCGCATCAAGCTCTGCCTCAACAACCTCTGGCGCTTCAGGCCGGCAGCCGCGCGTGGCGTAGACGACGGCTGGTGCTTCCTGCGCGTGCCGGGAGCGTGGAGCGATCACAACTACAGTGTCCGCGATGCCAACTTCGAGCCGGTCGGCAAGTGGGGCGGCACGGCCGTCCGCGACTGGGAGCGCGCCTGGTACGAGCGGACCTTCACCCTCCCCGAGGACTGGCCGGAAGGCCGACGCGCCGTTCTGGGCTTCGACTTGGTCCGCGGAGTGAGCGAGGTCTTCTTCAACGGCGAGCACGTCGGCCGCATCCGCGAGTACGAGCGGGCGGAGTTCGATGTCACCTCGCTGCTCAAGGGCGCGGGCGAGAACCTGGTGCAGGTCTACGTGCAGGCGCTGGGCGCGCCCAGCTACGCGATTATGCGCGGCATTGACGCGGATGTATGGCTGGAGGCCCGGCCGGCCGCGGGCGTCCCCTCTCTGCATCACGCGGCGCTGCGTCCGCGAGTGAGCAGGCAAGCGCTGGAAGTCGAGGCTTACTATGACGGTGGCGCGGGCACGGCCGCCGTGCAGGTTCAGGTAGCTGATGCGGAGGGCAGCGTGGTCAACTCCGCCACCGGCCCGGTGCGGGAGGTCAAGGGCGAGTCGGCCCTGCTCACGGTTCCGTGGCGCGACGCGCACTGCTGGACGCCCCTGGACCCCTACCTTCATACCGCGACCGTGCGCCTGGTGGACGAGGACGGGCAGGTGCTCGACGAGCTGTACCCCGAACGCTTTGGCTTCCGCGAGCTGACCATCCGGGGCGGTGACTTCTACCTGAACGGAATGAAGACCCATCTGAAGGGCCAGGCCGGGCCGCCCTTCGGGCAGGTGGCTTTCTGCGCCTCCGAGGAGCACATCCGCGAATGGTATCGCCAGCTCAAGCAGGTCGGCTGCTTCGCGGTGCGCGAGTACTCGGGCCGGTGGGCCGCCGGCTATCAGTGCGTGTGGCGGGAGAAGTACTACGACATCGCCGACGAGATGGGCATCATCATCTTCTCCCACGTGCCCGGTGCGGAGTCGCTGTGGACCTCCCTTGAGGATGCGCGAATCAAGGAGGGCCTGCGGCGGCGCATCGCCGACTACGTGGCGCGCTACGGCAACCACGCCTGCTGCGCGATGTGGTTTCAGCACTTCAACACCGGCGCCTACACGGGCGACATCCGCCCCGACTGGATGGACGGCTCGCACCCGCCCGACAGGCACCCGGAGATGCGATTCGACCTGCCCGCTCGCCACGGTGCCATGCGCTGGTGCGAGCAGCAGCTTCGGGAGATTGACCGCGACTGTCGGCCCGTCTTCCACCACGCCGCCGGCGACTTCGGGCAGGTCCTGACGGTGATGTCGTATCTGGACTTCGACATGGCTCTTCAGGAGCGTGAGGAGTGGCCGTCCGCTTGGGCGAAGATGCGGCACAAGCCGCTGATGCCGGTCGAGACCGGCTTCCCGTGCATACTGAGCTGGTATCAGGAGCGGCGCGGATCGCTGCACGATGTCTACGCCTCCGAGCCGCTCTTCGAGGAGTATTCCGCGCCGACCCTCGGCGACTGGGCCTACGATACCCTCCCCGGCGACGCGATGGAGATCCTCAAGCCCGGCGAGTGGCGCTGCAACCTGGAGGCGCTCAAGTACCGGCTGCCAAGCTACCTGCGCCTGAAGGAGACCTGGGGCGAGCGGACGTTGCGCTCGTGGCGCACCTGGGGGATGTCGCACTGCCAGCACGTGGAGTACCGCGACTGCTATGAATACGAGCGCGAGCCGATCGAGCTGACGCTCCCGGGGCCCAAGGACTTCGGCCTGTCCATCGAAGCCGAGGAGCCGACGATCAACCGGGCGACGAAGCTGACCTTGCTCGGCGAGGCGATGCGGCGCTCGAATATGCCGGTGCTGGCCTACATCGCCGGCCCGCCGGACAACTGGCCCGCCAAGGACCATGCCTTCTTTGCCGGCGAGCAGTTCAGCAAGACGCTGGTCGTCATCAATGACCGTTACGCGGACCTGGACTGCGAGTTGCGTTGGACCTTCGCGGACGCGAGCGGCGAGCGCCTGACGGGCGGGAAGGAAGAGCTTGCCCTTGCGCCCGGCGACATCAGCATGAACCCCATCACGCTGCACGCGCCGGACGTTGAGGCGCGAACAGAACTCTCCTTGAAGCTGGCACTGCACGAGGGCCGGGAGAAGCTCGCCGAGGACGAGTTCGCGATTCAGGTCTGGCCGCGAGCGCCCGGGCCCGAGACTGGCGCGGCGCGCATCGGCCTGCTGGACGGCGGGCACGGGACGGCTGAGCTGTTACGTGCCGCCGGCGTGCGCGTCGAGCAGGTGACCGCGGCGCGCGATCTGTCGCGGCTCGACCTGCTCATCATCGGGACGGGCGCGCTTGACGATTCCGCGCGGGAGCTGCTGGGCAAGCTGGGCCTCAACGCAGCCCTGCAAGCCGGCCTGCGCGTCGTGGTCTTCGAGCAGACGCAGGCCTCCGGCGGCCTGTTGCTGGACGATCCGAACTGCCGGCACGTCTACATCAGAGCACCTCAGCATCCGCTGCTGACGGGCTTGAGCGACGCCGACCTGGCCGACTGGCGCGGACAGAGCCTGCTGACCGAACCGTATCCGGTCGCCGAGGACCTGGAAGGGCACTACCCCGAGGAGTTCTGGCGCTGGAGCAACAACGGCACGGTCGCCAGCTTCGCTCTTGAGAAACCTCAGCGCGGCGCCTTCCAGGTGCTGGCGGATTGTAGCTTCGACCTTATGTACACGCCGCTGATGACCTGGCGCCTCGGCGGCGGGGAGATGCTGCTGTGCCAGCTTGACGTGACCAGCCGCTACGGCAAGGACCCGGTGGCGACGCTGCTGGTGCACCGGATGATCGAGTGGGCGGCGGGCGAGCGGCAAGCAGAAGCGCCCGGCCAGGTAGCGTACCTGGGAGGCAACGAGGGCAATGAGCTGCTGGCGCAGCTTGTCGTCGGCTCTCAGTCGGTCGCCTCCCTCACCGAGGCCGGGCAGGCCGCCTTGCTCGTGCTGGGCGACCTATCCGAAGCACAGCGGGGGCAGCTCGCCGACGCCGCCCCGGACAAGCTGCCGCCGGCGGTGTTTGCGCTGCCGCAGGCGATGCCCGCGCTGGCCGAGGCGGCCGGCGTGGCGACCGAGAACGCGCGGTTCTCCAAGCTGACCAAGCCGGCGGATGCTGATGACACATTCGCGGGACTCTCTGCCGCCGACCTGTACTTCAAGCAGTGGCTGGAGGCGTCGGCGCTCGTCGGCGAGCGTGTCATCGCGACCGGTCCGCCCGTGGTCGGAAGCGTGAAGGTGGGGGAGACCGCGGTGTTCTTCTGCGGCCTTGATCCAGACAAGGTCCAGGGGGAACGGCAGTCGGCGAAGGCACTGCGCCTGGTCGGGACGCTGCTGGCCAACGCCGCCCGTGCCGCGAACGCAGACCTGGCCGCGCTCGATCTGACCGCGAGCGAGGTCGAGGTCGGCGCGGATGGGTCACCGTACGCCGTCCAGGCACTGACCTACAACCCGTACAAGTATCGCCGGTGGTAGGCGAGTTGACGTGCCTGCACTGCGCCTGCCTA
>CBFDBV010000387.1:0-4805 GCA_965603135.1 uncultured bacterium | reverse complement strand
CGTTGCTGTCGTCGCTGCCGTTGCTGTCGTCGCTGCCGTTCCCCATTCCCCATTCCCCATTCCCTGCCGTTCCTCGTTCGCTGCCGTTCGCAGGTCCCGCTAGCCGGAGACGCGAACTGCCCCCGCAAGGCTGGCGAGGACACACATCACGATGGACGCCAACACCCGCACAGTAGACGCCGCTGCCGTCGTCGCCGACACAGCCTCATCCGAGGCGAGCTTCGGCGTCAGCACCCGCGCCTTCGCCCTCGGCCTCGCGCTCACCGTGGTCGCGGCCGTCTGGGTGGCCCAGGTCGAGCTGATTCTGCACACCGCCGAGATCTCCGAGTCCGTCCCTCTCATCGCCTCCCTGGCCGGGCTCATACTCCTCGTGCTCCACAATCGCGCCCTGCAAGCCCTCGAGCGCCTGGCCGCGCGCAGCCGCGCTGCTGCCGGCGCGGTCATCCTCGCCGCAGGAGCGGTCGCCTACCTCCTGCACCTGCCTGCCGGCGGGGGGTTGCGCACCTTCCTGGCCGTCGCGGGCGTTGGTCTGGGCGTCTTCGGCGCGGCTGTCATCCTCAGCGAACGATCCGCACGCGCGCTTCGGGCCTGGCAGCTCACTCGCCGCGAGATCATCCTCATCTACTGCTTCCTCACGCTCTCGGCGCTGATGATGTCCGCGAAGGTCTCCGGTTACATCATCCCCGAGATGACCATCTACACTTACTTCGGCTTCGACAACCCCGGCTTCCAGGAGGCGGGCGCGCACACTCCCGCCTGGCTCATCCTCAAGGACCCCGAGGTGGTCAGGACCCTCTACGAGGGCAGCGAGCTGGCCCGACCTCCGACCGCCTCCGGCCTCTCCGGCTGGCTGATGAACGCGACCGAGGGCCTCTGGTGGCCGCTGATGCAGGTCCCGTGGGCCTCCTGGCTGGTGCCGCTGGCGACCTGGCTCGCGATGATGACCCTCGTGCTCGCTACCGGCTTCTGCCTGATGGGCCTGATGCAGCGCTACTGGATCGAGAAGGAGCGCCTCAGCTTCCCGCTGGTGATGATCCCCCTGGAGGTTTCCAGCGGCGCTATGCCTGCGCGGCGGGCGACCTTCCTGGACGATTACGGCTTCTGGATCGGCTTCATGGCCTCCGGCCTGTTCACCTTCTACGTGGTGATGCACGCGGTCAGCCCCTCGCTGCCGACCTTCCGCCCGTACTACTCGCTCGCCCCGCTCTTCCGCGAGCATCCCTGGAACGCAGTGCAGCATGCCTCAATCCAGATCCGCCCCGAGATGATGGGCCTCAGCTACTTCATGGACTCCGACCTCACGCTCACCATCTGGCTCAGCACCTTCTTCACCGACTTCCTGGCGGTGATGACGCGCGCGCTGGGCCACGAGACCCGCAACTTCCCGCGGGCCTTCGATCAGGGCATCGGCGCATACGTGATCCTGGCGGTCGTGCTCGTCTGGTCGGCGCGAGCTTGGCTGCGCGAGGGCCTGCTGGCGGCGCTGGCGGGGCGCAATGATCCCGAGGCCCGCCGGACGGGCGCCTTATGGTTGGGGCTGCTCGGCAGTTTCGGGGCCTTGCTGGTGGTGGTGCTGGTGGCGGGGATGAAGTGGTGGGCCGGCGCATATCTGTTCGGCATCACACTGCTCTTCTTCCTCGTCTACGGGCGGGCACGAGCCGAGACCGGCGTCCCCCATCCCAGCGCCTACCCGATGGGCGGGCATATGAACGTGCTGGAGTACATCGGCGGCCCGGTCTCCTGGCGCGGAGGGGCCACGCCGGCCCTCCTGGGGACCTTCTTCCTGCTCGGGCGCGGGTACACGGTCACCGGCGCCGGCGCGCAGATCGAGAATCTGAAGCTCGCCGAGGAGCAGAGCGTCCGGCCCTCGTCCATCGCCTGGCTCACGCTCTCGGCCCCGGCGATAGGCCTGGTCATCGCGCTGGCGATGCGCCTGGCGGTGAGCTATCACTACGGCCTGAACTTCCTGGAGGGCGGTGTCGTGCAGGGCGGCTACGCGGTCACACAGATGAGCGGCCACGCGACCGAGGTGATTGACGAGGCTGCGCTGGGCGTGGGGCGCCACGTGGCGCCTGGCAACTGCGCGGCGTATGGCGCGGCTATCACGTTGGCTCTGGTTCTCTTGCGCCGTGCCTTCCTCCGCTTCCCCCTTCATCCGCTCGGTTACTGCCTGGCGATGATCCGCCTGCGCTCCTTCTGGGCGCCGATCCTCCTCACCTGGATTATCAAGACGATCCTGCTCAAGTTAGGAGGGGCGCGCGCTTATCGCCGCGCGGCTCCGGCCTTTCTGGGGTTAGCGATTGGTCATTATTTCTTCGCGGGCATAATGCTCGGCTGCCTGGCGGCGGCCTTCCCCCGCCTCCTCGAGAAGATCGAAGTCATCAACTTCGACTGAGCCGCTCATTTCGCTTGACATCTGGTACAGCTATCTGTACACTAAGGTGTACTGAAAGCTATAAACCGGGAAGGCGAGGGGGAAGAGCGAGTGAGCAGCACGAGAGACATGACCCGAGAGATAGGGTGCGAGAGCATCTCCATGACCACCGCCCGGGAGGGCT
Organism: uncultured bacterium; assembly: GCA_965603135.1. Classification (GTDB taxonomy): domain Bacteria; phylum Armatimonadota; class Zipacnadia; order Zipacnadales; family UBA5352; genus CBFDBV01. The sequence goes on along the minus strand of CBFDBV010000387.1, from coordinate 2,247 downwards.
TGGCCCGGCTTGTGGAGCAGTTGGGCAAGGAGCGACCGGCGACCGTTCAGGTCACGCGTCGGGGTGAACCGGTGCTTGCCATTATGCCCTGGGCGCTCTACGAGAGCATCGCCGAGACGCTGGAGATCCTCGGCGACGAGGAGCTGATGGCGGCCTTGCGGCAAAGCGTCAAAGCAATCCAAGAGGGCCGTACCTACAGCCCCGAGGAGATCAGAGCAGAGCTGGGCCTTTGATCATGGCTGCCTACCGGCTTCGCTGGACCGAACCCGCGCGTGAACTCCTACGAGCCATAGACGACAAGCGGATACAGGACAAGCTCCTGGACGCGGCAAACGAACTGGCGGACAGCCCCGACATGCGCGGTCGCCCTCTCGTCGCCGAACTCACCGGCTATTGGTCGCTACGCTGGTCCCGATACCGCGTCCTCTACTTGATAGACGAGAAGGCTGAGACCGTCTTTGTGGTCACTGTGGGCATGAGGCACGAGGGGAAGTCGCGGGATGTCTACGAACTCGCGCGGAGGCTCCTCAGGCGGGGACTCCTGACGCCGCCTGAATAGGCGGGACTGCCGCGTCTACCTCAGCGTCCGCCGCGTTGCGCCCTCTGCAAGCCCATCGGCGTATAACCCCGCCAGGTAAGCGGGGTTCAGATAGTTGTCCGCGATGCCGCTCCACATCATCTGTGTTTTCCGGGTGCCCCCGTTGTCCGCGTCATTGATGCCGATGGCGAACCCGATGCCTCCCCACGCCTCGCCCCGACGCGCCTCGATCATGGCCAGGGGCAGCTCGACCCACACGCGGTAGCCGTCCTCGTTAAGGGCCGCGCTCACCACGATCTCCCTCAGGTCCTCGGGCAGTTCGTGCAGATTGCGCCAGCGCGTCCAGCCCCCCGCCTGCCCCGGCGGGATGACTTGCAGGGCCAGCACGTCGGCACTGTAGACCGGCTCCCCCTGCTGCTCCTGGGCGCGCAGGTCCAGATACAGCTCCACCGAGTCGCCCTGCGAGGGGTCGTTCAGTCCGGCCACCGTGACGTCGTCGTCAACGACGCGCACTTCGCAGCGCAGACGGTCGGCAAGCGTCACTGCGCGGAAGCGACCAGCGAGGTCCGCTGGCCCCGTCCAGAGGTGTGTGCCCAGCACCAACGCCCCCGCGCCGATCTCGTGCCAGCCTCGACCCTCCGCCGGCAGGGCGCCTCCCTCTGCGCCCGAGGCGCTCACGGCCCGAGCCATCGCCAGCCAGGCCACGTCGAAGCTGCCGTACTCCCCTCCCCTGACCCACAGGTGCACGGGAATCGCGAATGACCGGCCCGCCGGCAGGTCCCTCGGCACTGGGACGCGTTCCTTCACTAGCAACGTCTCTCCCGGCTCGAGCCTGCCGCCTGCCTCCCGGAGGTCCTGCCCGAACTCGATGCGCGCGGTCCACTCAATCGCGCGGTCGGCAAGACTGCTTATCTCCGCATTGACCTCGTAGACATCATCTGCCGACACCATGGACCCACGCACCAGCCGGCAGCGCAGCGTCGGCTTCATCCCCGTCGCCAGATCGAAGGCCCGCAGCACCTCCTTGGCCATGATGACGTGCGTGAAGCTGCCCGGGTGGCTCCCATGGGGAAAGGGCCCGCGGAAGTCGGGGGAGCCGTCGCGTATCGCCCGGTCCAGATCGGCGGCAGGCACACCTTCCTCGGCCGCGACCTGACGCGCCACCTCCGACCACGCGTTATCGGCCGCGTCCTCGGCGATCGGGGGCAAGCAGGCGATCACCAGCGCCCTGCTCTCCTCGCTCACCCTCCTCAGCAGCTTCGCGAAGTCCCTGCGGAACGCCAACACGTCCCGCCCCCATCCCTTGTCATTCCCGCCGAACTGGAGCAGAACCAGGTCCGGCTGCCGGCCTATCACCTGTCTCTGAGCGGCGCGCAGAGCGTCGGCGGTGGTCCAACCGGGGTTGCCGGACACGATCCACTGCACGTCACAGTCCGGGAAGCGATGCCTGAGGCAGTCGGCGAACATCCGGTGGTAGACGTGTGTGCCGTCGGCGCCCCAGCCGGCAGTGAGGGAGTCGCCGAAGACGACGATGCGCGTGGGACGCCCCGTCTGGATGCCTTCAACCACCGTCCGGCCCCTCCGCAGCATCTCCAGGTTGGTCTGGGCCTCCTGGCCTACGGCCTGCGTCTGCACTGCGGCGAGAGCCGCTGTCCCCAGCAGACACAGGAGGCTTGCGGTCCTCTCAATCTTACCGGCCATGCCTGCTG
>CBFDBV010000386.1:0-4812 GCA_965603135.1 uncultured bacterium | reverse complement strand
CTGGCTCGCACAGACCGAAGGAGTTGAGAGATGCGCTCAACAACGATTCGCGTCATCCTCGCCGGCCTCTCGCTGCTGGCATGCGCGACCGCATGGGGGCGATCGGCGCACTTCAATCCTGCCACCATGATGAGCACCAGCGAGATCAGACGCGGGATGACAGGCATCGGCAAGAGCGTCTTCTCGGGCGTCGAGATAGAGGAGTTCGACATCGAGGTGCTGGGCGTTCTATCCAAGGCGAATCTGGGCGGCGACCTTATCCTGGTGCGCGTCACCAGCGGGTCGGTGGTGGAGCGGCAGTCAGGCATCATCGGCGGGATGAGCGGAAGCCCGGTCTACGTCAAGGGTCGGCTGCTGGGAGCGATCGCGTACGCGTGGAGCTTCGCGCGCGAGCCCATCGCCGGTGTCACCGCCATCGAGTCCATGTTGGAGGCCTACGAGGGCGAGGAGGAGACGGAGGCCCGCCTGCGGGACGATCATCCGGCGCGGGGAGCGCAGGTCGCAGGACGCTGGGTCGAGGAGGCTCACATCGTGCAGGCCGCCCGCAGCCAGGAGGCGTTTGCGGGGCCGGATACGTTGAACATGCAGCCGGTCGCCCCGCTCGTGTATGCCTCGGGCCTGAGAGGCTGCGGGATGGAGCGCCTGCGCGAACTGCTAAGGCCCTACGGCATGGAGCCGCTGGCAGGCCCCGGTCGCAAGCGGCCGAGTGTGCCGACGGAACTCCGCCCCGGCGCGGCGGTGGGCATCAGCTTCGTCTCGGGCAGCTTCGACATTGACGGCATCGGCACGGTCACCTACCGGGACGGGGACACGATCCTCGCCTTCGGGCACCCGATGATGGAGCTGGGGAGCGTGGAGATTCCTCTGACCACGGCGTGGGTGCATGAGCTCGTTCCCAGCATAGCGCGCTCGAACAAGCTGGCCTCGGCGATGGAGACCGTGGGAGCGCTGACGCGGGATGCCACGTGGTCGGTGGGAGGTAAGATAGGCGCTGAAGCTCGCACCGTGCCCGCCCGCATCAGCGTGACTGACGAGGACCGCGGTGTTACCAGGGCCTTCGAGTTCGAGGTGGTGCGCCAGCAGATGCTGACGCCCTCGATGCTGATGTCGGTGCTGGGCGGTTCGATGGCGGCGACCTTCAACTCCGGCGGCAAGGGCATCGGGAGCATAGAGTTCACGGTTCGCGGCGAGCAGGGGGCGGAGATCAAGCGGCGCGACGTCGTCTGGCACCCCGGTCACCTGGGCTACGTGGCCCAGTGGGTTGATGAAGCGTTGTACATCATGACCGAGAACCGCTTCGAGCCGCAGCAGGTCGCGAGCCTGGAGGCGCGCGTCAGCCTCACCGGCAAGGACCGGTCGGCGGCCATCGAGCGCATCTACACCGAGGAGAACGTTGCCCGGGCCGGCAAGGAGCTGACGGTGCACGTGGTGATACGGCCCGAGGGCGGGAAGCCGGTGGAGAAGACAGTCAAGTTCAGCCTGCCCGAGAGCCTGCCCAAGGGCACGCTGCGCGTGGGTGCGGCCGCGGGCATGGACGAATGGTCCTTGCGCAACCGCCTGCGCCTGCTGTTTCCGCAGTTCTACAGCCTCGAGGACATCGCCAAGCTCATCGAGAGTATGAAGCGCTCGGATCAGTTGTTCGTGGCCGCGGGGTTGCCTGATATCACTCTGTCGGTGCAGGGCACGGCACTGCCCAGGCTCCCCCGGGAAGCGGCGCTGGTGCTGGCGGACTCAGCGCGCACCGACGTGACCGCCGGCCTGGCCGAGCTTACGGAGACGCTCGACACCGAGTGGGTGCTCTACGGCTGGGACTACATCCGCATTCCCACCGAGGACCGCAAGGGAGAGCGGGGCAAGGTCTCCCGCAAGGAGAGCGAAGAGACCGAGGAGGACGAGGAACACGAAGTCAGCGTAACTGACGGTACGGCCGAGGTGACAGAGGGGATGCAGGAGGCAAGAGAGGGCCGTGGCCATGCGTTGCCGGGTGCCGTTTCCAGCCTCCAGCCTCTGGTCTCCAGCCTCCGGCGTTTGCTGGCGTCCGCCTTCGAGCGGGAGATGGGGCCTGCCGATGAGCCCGGCCTGCCGGACGAGCTTGGCAGAGAGACCCAGCCCGAGGCTCCTGCACGCCGGGAGCGGGACGCCGAGATCGAAGAGGAGGAAGGAGAGGAAGAAGAGGATACGGGAGAACACCCGGAGCCCGATGGCGAGGTCCTGAGCCGCCAGCCCAGCACGTGGACCCAGGACAGCGCCGAGCATTTCGACAAGGGCAAAGCCGAGGGCGTGCTGGTGCGCAGCGACGGAACGCTGGTGCTGGCCCCCGGCTCCGAGGTGCTTGCGGACGCCGACGAGCCGTACATCTGGTCGGTCGCGGTTGGCCGGGAGGACGCTGTGTACTACGGGACCGCCAACCCGGGGCGCATCTACCGGTGGAACCGGGCGGAGGGAGCCAAACTCGCGCATAGCACGGGCGAGTTCGCAGTGCTCAGTCTGCTGGCCTGCGACGACGGCAGCCTCCTGGCGGGCACCGGCCCGAACGGGAAACTCTTCCGCATTGCCGCGGAGGGCAAGGCTGAGCTGGCCTACGATCTGCCTGTCAGCTACGTGTGGGCGCTGGCGGCGGCCCCCGGGGGTGCGATAGTGGCCGGCACCGGACCGCACGGCCGCATATACCGCCTCGGGGATGACGGTGACTTCTCGCTGATGGCCGCTATCTCTCAGCCGCACGTGCTGGCCTTCGCGGTAGCCGGCGGGGCTCTGTACGCGGCAGGCGGAGACGAGCAGGGCGGCGTCTTCCGCATCTCTGAGAGCGGGGCTGTGACGAACATCTTCGGCAGCGACGAGCACAGTTGCACCGGGCTTGCCGCCGATGAGCAGGGGCGGCTGTACGTCTCGACCGCCTCGGACGGCAAGGTCTTCTGCATCGAGCCCCGCGCGGACGGGAGGCGGGCGCGCGAGGTGTTCGAGAGCGATGATGGTGACCTGCTTGATGTCATCTTCGCGGATGGCCGAGCGTACGCGGCCTCGAGCGAGGACGCAAAGATCATCGCCGCCGATGCCGAGAAGCGCTCAGGCGTGGCCTACAAGGACAAGCTGGCCGCGCAAGCGCTCTGCCTGGCAACGGGGGAGGACGGCACCATCTACGCCGGGACGGCGGCCCCGGCACGGCTGATACGCCTCGATCTGCGCGGGGAGGTCAGCGGCCGCTATGAGTCGGCGGTGCTGGATGCGGAGCGTGTCAGTCGCTGGGCGCGCATCTTCTGGGATGCCGAGACCCCGGAGGGCACAGGCCTGGAGGTCTTCACCCGCTCGGGCAACAGCGAGGTGGCCGAGGACGGGAGCTGGGGACGGTGGTCGCACGCGTACGCCGAGGTCGGCGCCGAGTTGGTCAGCGCGGCGACGCGCTACCTGCAATACCGGCTGATGCTGACCGGCCGGGACAGCAAGACGCCCCAGGTGCATCGCGTGGCGGTGGTCTATCTCCCCGGCAACCAGCCGCCCACGCTGGCGATTGATGACCCCGAGCCGGGAGAGAGCGTGAGAGCCGAGTACCGCATCTCCTGGGACGCCGAGGACGACGATGATGATACCTTGCTGACCACCATCTTCCTCAAGCCCCATGGAAGCGATGAGGGCCAGGCGGTGGCGGGCGCAGCGGCTGCTGCGCAGACGCAGTGGGAGCAGATCGCCGAGGTGCTGGATGACGACTACTACCACTGGGACACGACCGACCTCGAGGACGGGAGGTACTCGCTCAAGCTCGTCTGCACCGACCTGCCCAGCAACCCCATCGGCGCTGAGAGCGCGGAGGAGATCATACAGATCGTCACGGTGGACCAGGGGTACCCGCGGCTGATACTCTTCGGACACCCCGAGGTGGACGAGGAGAAGAGCGCGACTTTCCACGGCGTCGCCGCGGACGACCTGACGCGCATTACCAGCATTGACTGGTGCTTTGAGGAGCAGGCTGAGTGGCGCGCGGCGCCGCCCGATGATGGCCTGCTCGATTCCCGCCGCGAGGCCTTCAGCATAAAGACCGGGCCGATTCCCGAGGGCGAGACGGCGATGCAGGTCAGGCTGCGTGACGCCGCCGGCAACGTTACCGTGAGGAGCCTGCCGCTGAACCACGAGCCCGAAGAAGAGCAGGGCGCAGCCCCCGAGGGCGAGACGCCGGAGCAGCCCAAGGGCTAGCAAGGGGTGCCGCGCGTGGCGCGCGAGACCAGAAAGGTCCCCCGCAGGACGCTCCGCAGGGCCGACGAACTCCTTGTACGAACATACGGGCAGAAACGCAGGAAGGCGGGCGATCCGCTCGACGCCCTCATCCGCACCATCCTGTCGCAGAACACCACCGACCTGAACTCCCACGCGGCCTTCGCCTCACTCAAGCAGCGCTTCCCCACCTGGGAGGAAGCGCTGGCAGCCGATCCCGACGACATCGCTGACGCCATCAGGCACGGCGGGTTGGCCGAGATCAAATCCGCGCGCATCCAGGAGATACTGGCGCAGATAACGCGCGAGCGGGGCAAACTCTCGCTGGACTTCGTCTGCGACCTGCCCGTCGAAGAGGCGGAGGAGTATCTTCTCAGCTTCAAGGGCGTCGGGCCGAAGACGGCGGCGATCGTGCTGCTGTTCGACTGCGGGATGCCGCTGTTTCCGGTGGACACGCACGTGTTTCGGGTGACCTCGCGGCTGGGCTGGCTGCCTGAGGGGGCCACGCCGGAGAAGGCGCACGAGCTGCTCCGCGAGTTGGTGCCCGAGGAGCTGCACTTTCAGCTTCACCTCAACCTGGTGCAGCACGGGCGGGAGACCTGCCAT
>CBFDBV010000385.1:0-4812 GCA_965603135.1 uncultured bacterium | reverse complement strand
ACTCCCAGAGCGAGGACGGCAGGCCGGACGTTGGTCCCACCTTCGCTGAAGCTAGGGTGGACAAGCCGGCCTCTTCTGACGGCAGAACGGCGGGCGAAGTCCCTGGCCAGCGCTCAGACATCGGCGGGCGGCAGCATCCGACAGATCATCGCGGCGAAGCGGCCCGCGCCGAAGCCGTTGTCAATGTTGACCACCACCACCCCCGATGCGCAGGAGTTCAGCATCGCCAGCAGCGCCGCCAGGCCCTCGAAGGACGCACCGTAACCCACGCTCGTGGGCACAGCGATCACCGGCACATCCACCAGGCCCCCGACTACGCTCGCCAGCGCACCCTCCATCCCCGCGACCACCACGATCACGCCCGCGCTCGTCAGCAACTCCCTGTGCTCCAGCAGCCGGTGGATGCCCGAGACACCCACATCGTAGACGCGCTCGACCGGACAGGCCGCCAGCTCGGCGGTGACCGCCGCCTCCTCGGCCACCGACATATCCGAGGTGCCCGCCGAGACCACCGCCACGGTGGGCCGTCCCGCCTCAGGCTCCGGCATCGCGCCGAGCCGGATGATCCTGGCCTCAGGATGGTATGCCGCGTCCGGAAGCTCGCTCCGGACGAAATCGGCCAGCTCCTGCGAGGCGCGGCTCGCGATCACCAGCTCGGCGTGCTCGGAGAGCGACCGCAGAATCCCGACCACCTGCTCGGGCTGCTTGCGCTCGCACAGGATGACCTCGGGGAAGCCACGGCGCAGCGCCCGATGATGGTCCACCTTGGCGAAGCCCAGATCCTCGAAGGGCAGGCCGCGCAACTGCTGCACCGCCTCATCGGGCGAAAGCTCGCCGCTGCGCACCTGCTCCATCAGCTCTTGGAGTCGCTCGCGATCCATAGCCCGACCTCAGCAGCGTCAGAGCGGCAGGGTGACCACGCGGTTGTTGGCCGCCGAGATGTGCGCGGCCTGGGCTATCTCGGTGTTGCGGAGGCCCTCAATGCCCGGGATGGTCACCTCGGCGTCACTGAGCACGGCCTCGACGAACTCCCGCACCTCGCGCTGCACGCCCGGCTCGTAGCCCTCGCCGGTCTCCGCGTAGGGCAGGACGGTGGGCTCGTCGTCGCCCTTGCGCTGGTAGGTGACCTGGCCGGTCTTGTTGTCGAAGAAGATGCTGCCCTCGGTGCAGTAGATCTTGCCGTCGTATGTGCCCAGGAAGCCGCAGTGCCCGGTGAGCAGGCAGCCGCGCCCGCCGCCCTGGAAGTTGACGAGAACGTGGGCCAGGTCCTCGTAGTCCACATCGGAGCTGACGTAGTTGTCCATCGAGGCGTAGACGGTCTCGGCTTCACCGAGGACCTGGCGCATGAAGTCAATCTCGTGGGCGGCGATCTCAAAGAGCGGCCCGCCACAGGTCTCCTTCTTCATTCGCCAGGGCACCCGGTAGCTGCCCGCGGCCCAGCCGCCGCCCAGGCGCGTGACCTGCACAGCAAACGCCTCGCCGATCTCGCCCGAGGTGACCAGATCTATCATCCAGACGTACGGCGGGATGTAGCGCAGCACCTGGCCGATCATCAGCTTGACGCCATTTTGCTCGGCTGTCTCAATCATGCAGCGGGCGTCGCCGACGTTCAGCGCCATCGGCTTCTCGCAGAAGACGTGCTTGCCAGCCGCGCAGGCATCGCGCACCACCTGCGCGTGCAGGAAGTTGGGGACGGCGACGATCACAGCCTCGATCTCCTTGCGCGCCAGCATCTCGGCGACGTCGGTGTGCGCGGAAATCGAGGCGTCGCCCAGCTTCTCGGCCAGGGCGGCCGCAGCCCCTTCAGCCGGGTCCGCGACGGCGCAGATGGTCGCGTTCCCGGCGGCCTGGACGCCGGCGGCGAGGCTGGCGCCCATCTTGCCGGCGCCGATGAGGCCGATGTGCAGCTCCGTCATAATCAATCCCCCGTTGGGTGCGAGATACTGGCGATCGCCAACCGGCACCACCGGCCCGGTCCCTCGATCAGACAGCATCAACAGGATGGACAGGATGAGCAGCGCAGGTACGACAGAAACGGCAGTAGCGAGTAGCGAGTAAGGGCATACGGCAAGGGCGGGTGGTCGTTGGCTGTTACTCGAAACTCGCAACTGATGTTGCTGATGTTGCTATACTGTCCTATCCTGTGTATCCTGTTTGTGCTGTCCATTGTGTCGAGCAAGGGGCCCGGTGACAGACCGGCGTGAGCCGGCCCTACTTTTCGGCCCCGGCCTCTTGCCCCTCGGCGATCTGCCGGCGCAGCATCACGTTGATGAAGTCGTTGCCCGACATCAGGATGGGCTGCCAGCCCTCATCGGCGGCACCGTTCAGACGCTCGCTGAGCACGCCGATGCTGCCCGACGGCATGTGCATAACCCGGTATTCGTACTTGGCCATAGATCATCTACCTCCGGTCCGGCGGAGACCTCAGTTGCGACCTCCGCCTGGGAGCTGTCTTGCTCTGGGTCTTGTCGGGCCCGCCGTCGCCAAGGCTATGGCGGGCAAGCTTGGAAGCTGAAAGCACGCCAGGGCGCGCTTTCACCTGCGCGAATGATTCGCGCTAGGTGCGGCCCAGGATCGCGTCCATGGACCGGCTGGTGGCCTCCAGCAGCCGCTCGGGATGATGGGCGTACGGCGGCATCATCTCGGCAGTCACCGCGCCATCGTAGCCGACCTCATCGAAGGCCGCCATCACCGCATCCCACGGCACGTTGCCCTCCAGGAGGTCCACGAAGTTGTCAATGGTGCCCGCCCACCCAACTACGCGGAAATCCTTGACGTGCACGGCCTTGATGCGCTCGCCCAGGATGCGGATCCACTGGTCGGGGAAGCCGTTGATCATCACGTTGCCCACGTCGAAGTAAGCCTGTACGTACTCCTGGTCAATCTCGTCAATGATGCGGGCGAACTCCAGCGGGCCGAGCAGGAACTTGTTCCAGACGTTCTCCAGGCCGATGCAGACGCCCGCGTCCGCCGCCTCCGGGCCCAGGTCAGAGAAGACCCGGCAAACGTCGTCATAGGCGCGATCGTACGGATACTCAGCGGTGACGGCGCAGGGAACGCACAGGATCGTGTCCGCCTCCAGAGCGTCGGCCACCTCCAGGCACTTGCGGACGATGTCCACGCCCTGCTGGCTGACTTTCTCGTCCGGGCCGCAGGCCGGGAACTCCCAGCCCAGGCCCGTGGCGACGGTCGCAAGCTGCAAGCCCAAGTCGTCGGCCATCTTCTTGAACTTCTTCACCTGGTCGGGGGAGCTGTCGGCGGTGATGTCGCCCTCGGCCTCGACGGTCAGCTCGATGCCCTCGAAGCCGGCGTCCTTCGCCAGTTCCATGGCCTCCGGCACCGTCGTGCCCGCGGGAAAGGACCAGAAGCTGATGGACTTGGTCATAATGCGCGCACCTCTTTCTCGCTGGTATCAGGCTACGCGGCGGGCCATCCAGGCCGGCGCCGCGACCGAATCCTGGCATGCAGGGGTAGGTTCGCCGGCCCAACGGAGAATCCTGCCGCGCGGGGGATGGCAAATGTCGCGTTGCATCTCGGTTACGGCATAAAGCAAGCCCGAGGCTCAGCCGATAGAGAGACCGAGTATCCGGGGTCAACTATGTCAAGCAAGCCGAGGTGCGCAAGATGAGCTTCCCCATGGACGCGAGTCTGGGAGCGGAGGCGTTGCTGGGGTCATCGGCAGAAGATAGCCTCGAGACGCTTGCCGCCGCCACCGATGTCCTGGACCTGCTGCGCAGGGCAGACGCGATCACGCCGCCGGAGATTGATCTCTGGGCGGCCCTGGTAGTGCGCGAGGCGCCCGAGCTGTTCGTCCACGGCCCGCGACCGCCCTCACCGACCATGCTGCTGGCGCTGGCCGAATCAATGGGCGCAGAGGCGCGCCCGCAGGGACAGGCACCCTCGGAGGTGACCGCGGCCGCCGGCCAGGCACGCCTCTCCTGTGCCTGCCTTCACGACGAGGTCCTGACCGGTCTCTCCGACGTGCATCGCGATCATCTGACCCGGCGCGGTCAGACGGTGGCCGCGGTGAGTCGCGCCGGGGCAACCAGCACAAAAGGACTGACGCTGAACCGTTGGCGTCAGGCCGAGGAGACGCTCGAGATCACCGCCTGGGTGCTGGGCACGCTGGCCGACCCGGACCCGGGCCAAGTGGGCCTGATAGACCCGATCTCCGGCGTGTACAGCCGTGCGTTCTTCGGGGAGACCCTGAGCAACGAGTTGGCGCGCCAGATGCGCGCCGCCGCCGAGCTGGCGGTCATTGTGCTTCAGCTCCGGCGGTCGAAGCCGGCGCTGGCCGACGTTCAGCCCTCACCCTCCCTGCTGGCCTTCGTGGCAGAGACCATCAGGCAGGCGCTGCGGCGGTGTGATCTTGTGGCGCGCACTAACTCCCAACAGTTCGCGCTGATGATGCCCAACACCAGCCCGCGCGCGGGACTGATGGCGGCCACCCGCGTCGGCGAGACGCTCCGCGAGCTGGAGGAACTCGACGGCTGGAGTATTGACATCGGGGTCAGCGGCGTGGGGGTGGAGCTGTCAGGCGCCAATGAGCTGCTCGAACAGGCTGAGACTGCGATGCGGGCGGCGGAGCGAGGGCGCACGGAGCATCCGTTCGTGTACGTGTAGGCGAAGCTCAGACATCGGACCTCAGACGTCGGACCTCAGACTAACGACTCACGACTAACGGCGAACGACAAACGACTAACGGCCACGGACCCACCACAACGGGCCGGCGACAAAGGACAGGGCGCGGGACTGCGGGCAGGGGAGCGGGCGAAGGGAGCGGCCGGAGACGGCCGCTCCCTTCGTTTCTGC
>CBFDBV010000384.1:0-4816 GCA_965603135.1 uncultured bacterium | reverse complement strand
GGCCCCGGTCCCGCAAGGCGGGATCGCCCGCGCCTGGCAGCCGGTTTCGCGGGGGGCGCCCTCGCCCCCCGCCACGAACGACAGGACGTCCTCTGGATCGCCTGGGATGCGTACTTCGAGGGCAGCTACCACGTGTTCGCCCAGCGCCTGGACGCTGAGACCGAGGCGGCGCAGGTCAGCGCGGTGGGACAGCGCCAACTGCTCGCCGACCTGGCCCTGGACGCGGAGGGCCGGCCCTGGCTGGCCTGGCTGGAGGTGGCCGACGTCGCGACGCCGGACGGGGTCGTGGATCAGCATCACTACCTCTGCTGCGCGCGGCACGATGGGGACGCTTGGCGGCTGCTGACGGCCGAGGGGATGGAACACGGCCGGGTCGCGGACCTGGCGCACGGGCTGACGCCGAACCCGACGATGCGCGGCTACCTCGGCCGCCGCCGCAACGCGATGCTGCTACCCACCAAGGCAGGCATGGCCCTTCTCTGGGAGCGCAAGCGCGAACAGGGCGGCGTCACCGGTGACGCCGACGGCTCGCTCTGTGCGCGGCGCTGGGACGAGCAGGGCTGGTCGGAGGCCTGCGAGCTTCAGAGGGGCGCCCGCTGCTACGCGATTGACCCGGGCAGCGGCGCCGACGGGCGGGTCAGATGGGTCGCCAAGAGCTGCGGCGAACAGAGGGAGCACCACCTCGTCACCGGTGGGGCAGGCTTCCAGCCTGCCGGCGGGCGGGAAGCCCGCCCCACCGAGCCCGCGTTGGCTCCCTTCGAGCCAGCCCTGCCCTGGCGCGAAGTAAGCCTGCCCTTGGGTGATCCGCCTCAGCGGGAGATGATCCGCGCCGGCGACACCGAGTATCAGTTGTTCTGGGCCGACCTGCACTGTCACGGCGTGCTTTCCTCGGATGCCGAGGGCGAGCCGGATGAGCTGCTGGCGTATGCGCGGGACCGCGCCGGGCTTGACGTCTGCGCGCTCATTGACAACGATTGCTACATCGTCCCGATGCTGAATCACGAGTATCGGCTCGGCTGCCAGGTGGCGAACGAGTTCAACGACCCGGGGCGATTCGTGGCGCTCACGGGCTACGAGTGGACCTGGCGGCACGAGGACAACACGACCGACCACCGCTACGTTCTCTACCCTGGCGAGTGCGGCCCGCTGGTGCGCTGGAGCGACCTGGAGGCGCCCTCCATCGAGGTGCTGGCCGAGGAGGTGGCCTCCTCGGACGGCATCATGCACGCGCACCACCACGACTGGAGCCTGGCGGACCTGCCGGTGGAGGCGAATGTCGAGGTCTGCTCGGGCTGGGGCATCTACATTGACCAGCCGGACGTCATTCACGCCCACCTGGACCGGGGAATGCGCTTCGGCTTCACCGGCTCCAGCGACAACCATCGCCGCTGTCCGGGCCTGGGCGGCGCACTGACCGGCATCTACGCGACCGAGTTGACCAGGTGGGCGATCTTCGAGGCGCTCGTGGCCCGCCACTGCTACGCCACCACGGGCGAGCGGATACTCCTCGACTTCCGCGTCGGCGACGCCGTCATGGGCTCCGAGGTCGTGTGCGAGGCAGCTCCTCGCCTCTCGCTCAGCGTCCGCGCGCCGCGGCCGACCGAGCGGGTGCAGATACTCCGCAACGGCGAGGTCATCTACGAGCACGCGCCCGACGCCCCACAGGCGAGCGTGGTGTTCGAGGACGAAGACGCGCCCGGTGGCGCCAACTACTACTACGCGACGGTGGCCCTTGCGGGCTGGCCGGAGGAATATCCGAGTAACGTGGCGGTCGCGCGGGGCAACCGCGCCTGGTCCAGCCCTATCTTCGTCGAGCAGCGCTAGGCGCCCGCGTCAGAATCCGAGGGCCGATCGGCATCGGCGGGCACTCGCTCAGCCACGGCTGACTGTGCCCGGGCGGGATACGAGCCGACGCATAGCCGATAGTGCATAGCCGGCAGGTCAGGCCCGACCTCGCTCTCGCCTGAGACCCACAGCTCCGCGTTGGGAGAGAGCGGCTGGGGGAGATCCACCAGCAGTTCTTGATCCCAGGCCCGCCAGGCGCTCTTGGTCACCCAGGGCGTCGGCTCGTCCGGCACTCCGAAGGCCACCTCCAAGGGCTCGGACACGCCGCGCGCGGGCACCGAGAACGGGACGCGAGGCTCCGCGCCCTCCCACGCTTCAGGCATCTGAAGCTTGAGCGCGCCTGACACCGGGCGGTCGAGGTAGTTGTAGACTCGGGCCGTCAAGCTGTGCTTGGGCCCGGGCGGCAGCAGCGTCGCCTTGGTGAACTGCTGGCCGGACGGGAAGTTCACGGCAACGAAGGCCTTCCGCAGCACGGGCTTCTCGATCTGTGCCAGCGCGCTTGCGGCTCGCACCTGCGTCAGAGCGGCCCACCATGCTCCCCGACACTCCCCTCCGGACTCCTCGGTCCAGCGAAGCTGCTCCAGGGCCCGGTCAATCAGACGGTCGGCGAAGGGGCACTCCGCCCCGGAGCGCTTGGCACGTACCCGCTCCCGCGCCCCGTGGGCCTGAGAGAGCACCTTGGTCACGTCCTGCTCGGTCACGTTGTTCATCTCCGGCCAGCGATCGCCCAGGCCGTCGGATATGATCCCCAGGGCCTCCACGTATTGCGCCAGGCGCCAGATGACGTTACGCGCGCCCGGGGTCAGGTCCCCCTCGCGCTGGCAGGTCCTTACCGCCTGAATCATACCGGCTCCAACGACGCGCTGGACCACATAGAACGCCGAGGGCCCGCGGCAGGGTCGCTCGCGGCTCTCCTGGCAGGCTTCCCGCACCGCCCGGCGCACCTCGCCGGCAAAGCCCGGGCTGATCCACCGCGCCGCATCCTGCTCCAGCGGGTCCACGTAGGAGGAGTTGTGGTCCGAGTAGAAGCCAAGCTCCGTCGTGAGCACTCGCTCCGTGGCCAGCCGCGCCGCCATGCGCGCGTAATCGTAGTCCACGCCCCAGAGTGCCACCGCCTTCGGGCCCACGGGCACCTGGAAGGACGCCTGCCGCAGCTCCCTGACCTCCCCCATCGCATTGATGAGCTGCGCGGACCGCAGCAGGCGCAGCGGGACTCGCTGCTCGCTGTCAGCCCAGGCGATGACCAGGGGCTGGCCGTGCTTGATGAACAGCTCCAGGCGCGCGTTCGCGGCCAGGTTCAGCGGCCCGACGTAGCGGGCATCCTCCAGCAGCCACCGGGCCACCGCGAAGCCCACGTACCCGGGCCGCGGTATGAGTTGACCATCGCGCTCCCAGAGCAGAGCGTGCTCGTCGGCGCCGTAGCGCCCGATGAGCCGTCCCAGGCAGCCGGAGCGGATGTGTGTGCGCTGCCGCCAGGCCTTGAGCGTGGCGTACAGCCGCAGTTGGAAGCTCGGCTCCAGGGCGGGGTCGTCGGGGGCGAAGTAGGTCTCGGTGTACGCGCTCTCACGCGGCCTGCCGGACTTCAGCAGCGCCTGGGGCATATTGACCATCCAGTCCTCCAGGCTCCAGCCAGGGTCGCTCCCCCCGGGGTGGTAGGCCAGCAGATCGAAGTGGTCGGCGCAGCCCGCCTGGAGCGTGAAGGCCATCTCGGTCCAGTGGCCGCAGGAGCCGTAGACCACGGGCACCCGGGGCGCGTGCTGCTTGACGGTGCAGTAGGCGATGCGCAGCATATCCAGGTAGCGCTCCCAGGTCCCGTAGTAGAAGTTCTGGTCGGCCTCGCTCCACACTTCCCAGGCGATGACCATCGGCCGCGCCCGGCGCAGCTTGGCGGCAGGCAAAGGGGAAGGGGCAAAGGGCAAAGGGGCCACAGCACCGCCAATTGCCGACCGCCGATTGCCGGCCGGCGCCTTCGCCGTTGCCGTAAGTCGTTCCCCCTTGCCCCTTGCCCTTTGCCCCTTGCCCGCCGTTGCGAGCGCGAAGCGGGGCTGATCGTCCGCCTTGGGATCGTCCACCTGGAAGGGGGGCACGCTCTGCCGCAACATGCGGGAGGCGAGGGCGTCGGTGAACCTGCTCCACTCGATGGTGTCCGCCGGCGCCCAGGTCCACCAGGCAGCCGCGGGGCGTCCATCCCCGTCAACGGGGACCATACCGTACAACCGTGGCGTGTAACCGGACAGAATGCTGAGTTGGAGCCCGAACTTGCGGGCGCCTCGGGCGTACATATCGGCCACCCCGAAGTCGTACTCGCCCCGGGTGTGCTCCGTATCCGGCCAGGTGATCTCGGCCCGCACGTGCCGCGCGCCCATCTGCGCCAGCGCGGCCCACTGAGCGTCATTGCGCGGGCGCCAACCTACCCCGAACAGCCGCCCGTCGCCCACGTTCCTGTCGGCGCGGGGCAGGATGCAGAAGGCGTCCTCCACCACCGGCCCGGAGCGGAACTCGAGCCTCAGGAAGTAGATGCCCGTGGGCAGCTCGCGCTCGATCTCAAGCAGTGCCGGCTGGCCGCTGCCGGCGCGCACGCGCCCGCCCGCGCGCTTGCGACCGCGATGATCGGTCACCGTGTACACGGCCACGTCTCTGGGGCCGTCCACGCGGACGGTGAGCTGAATCGGCTCACCTGGGTAGAAGGTCCGCGCCGGACGCTTAGCGGCTATCACGCACGAGAGCGGTTCATCTGCGTCCACAACGGTCGTGGACAGAACTGCTGACATCGCCGTCAGAACGCATGCGGCGACAAGGACGTGGCGCGCTTTGCCGGACAACATCTAATCTTGACTCCTTCTCCCGGATACTCGTTCGCACGAAGGCTCGTCCGCCCTCGCCAAGGCTATGGCGGACAAGAGGTGGAGGCGCCTCGCTGACTCCCAACAGTCACTACCTCGGCCTGGTGGCCGATGGTCTTTAGCCTGGC